>NZ_JBHIOG010000006.1:16852-26100 GCF_042195435.1 Bartonella sp. CL162QHHD | reverse complement strand
CCAAAAGTCTGTCGCGGGTTCAAGGGTTACTGTACCAGGTAAGGTCGCAAAATTTTGATAAGGATTGATTTTTTCGCAAGCAGTTGTCAACTCTTGCGCAATGATCACTTCATTTGTCCAGTCAAGCGTAACAGGCGCGTTCAGATGAGCGGTGTAAAAGGTTGGATCAATGGCGAGCTGTAAAATGCCATTGCCTACAGCCCCCGTTTGTTGAAAGCCTTCATCTCTGTAACTATCATCAAGAAAAGGGTCTGCAAACATGCCCTTTTTGGCAACAGGTTCTTTAGAGTCAACATTGCTTTTAATACGCTCTAATTGCATCAATCGATCAAGCGAAAGCACTCGTTGAAAATAGCGCCACATCTCATCATAGGGGGCAACCCGTGTGCCATCATTGACCACAACCGGCGTTTCAAGCCAATTGTTGGTAATGGTTGCAAGGGACAACACATCATCAGGGACACTGGGTGCCATGGGGTGATCTGATGAAACTCCTTTGATATATACGACATTGCCCCCCGTGTTCAGTCCTATGCGGTCAATGCGGGGGAGTTTGTAAGTGTAACTGACGATAATATCACCACCCTCCGCACCCCCTGAGACTGTGATTTCCTGCGCTGTTACTTTATCAGCGGTGATTTTTGCGCGGTAACGGTAAGTCACCTTATAGCTGCTCCCCGCTAAAGGTTCGTCTCCCACGGGTGCCCAATCAATGGTGTCTCCGGTTTTTTTAAAATCTGTGCCTTCTTTAAATTCCTTGCTTCCTTGAACGATTTTTATAAACGCGGTGATGCTTTTATCAGGAACACCATCACGCCCAGCGGCAACGGCACCACGGGTGACGTTAACGGTTTTTTCTTTTGTCAACAAAAGAGACTGAATATCGGCAATAGGAAAATAATAGGGTTTAAAGGTAAAACTTGTTTTCCCTTTTGAAGGCGCAAAAATATGCGTTTCGCTTGGAACAACGCTTGTCGAAAAATCTTGCATCTCTTCATGGCGCAAGGCGGCAAGGCGTTTACGTTTAAAGCCATTGATATTGGCTTCTCCTTCTTGAATACTAAACACTTGGCAACCGTTATTGGCTCCCAATGCGCTCACACGGCAGCCACTCACGATATAATGTCCATGGGCACGGTCGTACGTCGCAATGGCTTGCATGGCAGGTTCAAGGAGTGAGGGTGATTTTTGATCAATCAGAACACCATCTTGCAAGATATAAACGGGAAAGAAAGTGCCATTCTGCTCATCCTCTTTTAGTGCCCAAACAAGCTGTGCTGTTTCGCGTGCGGCACCAGGCTCTCCTTCTGCCAATGTGCCAGGGACTTGCCCCAATAGCTCTGGATCATCCTCATGGGTTATCCATTTTTTTTGCAGCTTCACACCAATTTCCAAGCGCCCAATCATGGCAACATTGTTGAGTACAGCGGGTGCAACGGGGAAAATATCGCCTGCGATATAAATTTTGCCATCCGTTAAAGTGACGGTCCTTGTCTCTTTGTTGACAAAAGCATCAGCCCGTTCAACGCGGTCTCCTTCTTTTGCAACAAGGCGCCCCAAGCGGTCATGCCGCCCCCTGATGATGGTTTGAACCTCATTCAATTCACCACTTTGAATAAAGGGACGCGTGCCATAAAAGACAACGCTTTGTTGTTCCTCTTTGCCGCGAGATCTGTCAATTGCAAAGGGTAAACCACTTTCATGCTTCATATTAAAACCTCAATAAAATCTTGAATTGTTCGCGAACATCGGCACGCAAAGGAATATTGATGGGTGTTTTGAGTATCTCTACACCACCATTCAGTTCATTGGCATCACACCAAAGCTTGCCCAGGGGGATATCAAGGGGGACATCTTGTTTGGGAATGCCGTGAACGAGAATGGAAACAAAAGCTGCTTGTTTCCCGTCAACATCATGAAAACCTGTGCTTGCTGCCAGAAAAAGCGCCGTGCCCATTAAGGAGGGCTGGAATCTGTTACCACAATGGCTGTACACACAATCCAAAGCTTGTTCGACAGGCGCTACAGCATAGCATCTGCGATACCCAATCACGCTATTTTGGCTGTCTCTTCACACGAGATAAAGCGTGCGGTTGCTAAACCACTCTGCCATGAGTATATCGCGTTCATGTTTTTTGACCGAACACCACGGAAAATTTGCCATATCCCATGGATAATCAATAAGGTCCCAGCTTAACTCTTCATCCCCATCATCTATCCAATTGCCAATAAGCCTGCCTTCTTCTTTTGTGAGGGTATGATTGATTTCTGTTGTGCGTCCAAAGGAAAACAAAGTGTCCCCAGCTGTTAAGCGAACACCGCTTTCATACTCCAACATGCTATCATCGAGGCGTGACATATTGCCTTCCATGGCTTGCACATTATAACCATAGGTCCCACGGCGAAAATCAGAGCGCAAACTTTTGGAAAGGTCGGTAATCGCTTCAATGGCTTCAAGGCTTTTGCGTTCAGGCAACTGATCAAAATCAAGTTGAAAGGAATTCCACCATGCTCGCCCCGTCCAGGCGGGTTGAAAGCGTGCCGAAATCCCTAGCCATTCAAGCCCCATCTCTATTGCCGCAAGGGAGCCGCGAATATTTTGCCATGCAAGACCCTGATCAATTAAATCATAAAGGTTAGAGAAATAAGGGTTTAATTCTTGTAAGCCATATTCGTCTATTAAAAAGGGCAACCAAGAAGGCGGACGCGTGATAAATTTCGCGCGAGGTATTTCTTCGAGTGCAGTTTTAACGTGAAGTTCAAGAGCCATTGCTTCTGCAAAACAACGTTCAAACAAGCTCGAATTCGGGGGCAAAAGTGAGGAAAGCATCAATAAGCACGCCCCCGTTCAAACAAAACAATATCCCCTAGTGCGACTGCTTCATCAGGTGCGACCAAAATATCCTCAAAAGGTTGCGTTATGTTCACATGGTGAACGCCCTCAACCATCAAGCGGCTTAGTATCCAACTTAAAGACAAATCACGCCCAAGCCTCCATGCACGCGCCCATTCTGCTCTTAATTTCTGCTCCGCTCTTTCCAAAACAAAGGAGCCTTCATCCGGTAACAACCAAAAATCAGCAGAAACATTGATCATCCGCTGTACCGCGCTTTTCACAAGGATGTGGTCATTGGTCATTTTAACATGGGGGGCATCAAGGGCTGCTTGCACCTTTGCAATTAAAGCCTCATCAGCCACCCCTGAAGGAGCGTCACTAAAAAGCGCAACATGAATAAGCGGACTTTTACCCTCACGATAAACAAAAGCATCTTTGACATGGATATCGCTTGAGAGGGCAAAATATTGGTAACGTGGCGCTGTGCCACCTGTGGAATGTCCTTGTCTATTCAAACGAATGCGGCGGCGCAAACGCTCATCATCTTCATCCAAAAGGCGCGTGACCCCATGAAAATCCCCCAAATGATCTAAACTTGTTCCATGGGCAAATGTGAGTAAATTATCCCGCGCTACTTCATTAATTCGCTGGCGCAATAGCAACTCTTCATAAGCCGCCGCTTGCAATTGAATGACAACCGGATCATAAGCCGTCTTTTCCACATTATAAGGAATATGATGCGCTGCAAAAAGCTCAGTCAAACGCGTGATCTTTTGCTCTAAAATTGCTTCAACAGAAAGCTCTTCAATAATTTGTGGCAGAGGGAGTTGTGGAGGGGGAATCTGTGAAAAGGATAAAGGTTCAAACTCAGTCATCACCAACCTCTAAATTGATGCTCATTGGCTCTTGGTGTGACCAATCCCCCAAATGCCCATTGGGATAAAAAACACCCGTTAAAACAAAATGGAACGTGCCTTCACGCGTTGCTTTTGTCAGATCAATCCTCTGCAACGAGAACCCAGGCTCTCCACACTCTGGATCATCGAGTGCTTCAACAATTGCTTGATAAAGCTGCATCATCGTCGCAGGATCAGCATTGGCATCTTGGAATGCTCCAACATCACATCCATAATGACGACGCAAAACCCGTGTCCCAATTCTTGTCGTCAGACATTTACGAAGTGACTGTTGACAATGCGCAAAGCCATACAAGAGAGAGCCATCCTTTTCGCTCATCCCGCACCGCATGCTTTAAGCCCCTTTGCTTGTCTTTGTGGTAGAAACAGTTGGGGCCGCCGCAACAACAGGGGCTGGTTTTTCAGCGATCTGACCAAGCAGCAACGGATATTTAGCCGCCTCCTCACTTAAACAAATTTCTTCACCTTTGCCCAGTGAACGCTTGCCTGCAACAAAATCGGCATTGGTTAAAATAACATAAATGTTCTCACGCATGATAAAACTCCTTTAAAGAGGGGAAGAGGTTGTGGAGGGACCCATTTTGACCCCACCGTGTTTGTGGCTTGCGCCAACAGATTTTTGATTATGCTGTAAATCTTCTGCTTGAATCCGCACACTACCCGTTAATTCAACACGGGTTGCTTGATGAGAAAGCACCAAACCTTTTTCACTCAAATGGATTTGGTTTTCCCCATGGGAGAGAATAAGTTCATCTTTTGTCATTCGCAAAGCGCCACCGGCATAACAGAGCGCCAACTCTTGGAAAGAGCGTGCGGGATTAGGTGCATCCTCACTATAACTATCGCGCACCACCAGAGAGGCAGAACCAATTTCGCCATGGGGATTTAATAACCGCACCGGATCACCAACATGGAGGGGCATATTGCTTGAGAGAGCGCCAGAAGCTTCTTGCGCTTGTAGCCAAGGCGATAAAACTGCTTGTCCATTAGAACCCTGTTCGGAAAGTTTCACCCGCACCCTATGGCCATCAACTTGCACAACCCGCCCGATCATGTGCTGGTTGGCAAGACAGCGTTCAAGCGCATCAAGACGCTTCATGATTTGTCGAAAGGTGTCACTCAACAAATGCGCATCATTCATGGCAACACCTCATCATCACATGAAATCAAACCACTTTTGAGTTGTCCTTCATCACAAAAAATATCCTGTCCCAACTGATGCAAATCTTGGTGCCATTCCACCACGCTTATCGATACACCACGCTGCTTAATCGCCGCGGAAATAATCGGTTCAATCTGGACATCACGCGGGGCACTCAAATGCGTTAGCCCCCACAATTGCCCGCTATGGCATAAAACCGCAATGGCTTCTGCTAAAAGCCAACTGGAAACATCACGCTCTTTACCAGTGGTAATAATAAAAGCCCCTAAATGAAGATCAGCACTCATCTGTCCACTTGCTACAGGATTCAAACGGCTTTCTAACACCGCAACCCGTATTGCTGGAGCCACCAGCATCTGTGTTTCAAGTTCTTCTAAATTAAAACGTCCAAATTGACAGCCGCAATCACGCACATCCGGCAAAGCGCCTTTAAGGCTCCTTATCACCGCTTCACGAAACTGATTAATGCGCCCTGCTTGTGTGATCGTTTGGTTCATGAAAAGACCCTTTCCAGCCAGTCTTCTGTCGCTTTGACAATTTCCACTTTATTGTGCTCTGAAAGCCCCAAATAAGGGCGTGCCGGCATAGTCACTTGATGCACACAAACAAAGCGGTGTGCATTGCCGCTTTTAAGAAAAAAGCGCAGTGTCTTGCCATTTTTCGGGCGAATAACCCCACCTAATTGATGAATCCGCGCATAAACCAACCCAGAGCCCACAATCACCTGTTCTGGTGAAGCTTTCATATCAATGGAGCGTGAAAGCGCCCCACTGGCATAAAGAATGGAGGTGCGGGCATAATTGTTTTTCCACTTCTCTCCTTGGGCAGAATTTTTTTCGCTTTGAATCCGCCGCCTTGTGCTTTCTTGGATGAGACGCCCAACCCCTTGTGCCAAAGTCCCCATCGAGCTATCAGCGCCCTTTTGCAAAAAGGATAAAGCCGCTTCAAGCCCTGTCTCTTTAATCTCAATATGGGTTGCAACAGACATGTTACCTTCCCATCAAACGCGGCTTGGCATGAAA
Source organism: Bartonella sp. CL162QHHD (assembly GCF_042195435.1). Lineage (NCBI taxonomy): Bacteria > Pseudomonadati > Pseudomonadota > Alphaproteobacteria > Hyphomicrobiales > Bartonellaceae > Bartonella > Bartonella sp. CL162QHHD. Next base: position 20,163 of record NZ_JBHIOG010000006.1, on the reverse strand, counting down.
AAAAGCCCCATCACGAACCGGTCCATCTTCGCTCATAATTTTAGGTTCATCTATGCCTAAACCCGCTTTGCCTTCGGCAATACGTTTCAGCAAATCAACCGCCTGTTTGTAACGATCTTCAATGGTCGTGGTCAGCGCCGTATGGCGTATGGCTAAATTATAAACAGCAATATTGACACAGATCATACCCAGAGCCGCCGGCTGTCCAGCAATGGGGACGCAGTAGCGATGAGACAAATGCACATCAATCTCACCACTTGCCTGTTCGAGCGCGCGGGCAATGGCTTGCTCTGAAAAAACTGGATCAGAGTTCTCATCCATCCCACACAAATCATCCAAGAAGTCATCACCCCAGAGCTCTTCAATCAATGTTTTGCTTGCATAAGCCATGTTTAAAAGTTTCCCTTAGACAACTTCTTGCAACAAAACACCGGCATCTTTTGCGGCAACCAATTCACACACACGTTCCCCCACACGCACCCGTTTACCACCCGACAAGCCGATATCTGGATCTTGGATCACTCCAGACAAACGCTCGCCCAACTGGGCGCTAAAGCCCCAACTGATCACCGAACCATCTGCCTGTTGTTTGGTAGGGTCAATATAAAGCAGTGCAATCTTATTGCCCCACACGCGTGCCAATTGTGCCGAACGCCCTTTACGTGCCAAATTCACTTGCGATTCACCAATGAGTAAACGATCGGGGTGTATTTCCATCAGATCAGCAAATTGCGCCTTGGTGACAAAACCATCAGCAGTGCCACCCCCTTTAACGGCTTTAATGATTTTGGGATGACGTTTGAGTTTTGACCAAACAACTTTGCCCATCACAATGGTGTTGGGCGTATAGACGAGACTTTTATCCATCGCCTCATCTAAAGTGGCATAAGGGTCAGATTTCTCATAATCGCTAAATTTATTTTCACCCTTAAGCGTAATCACCCGCTCTGGTGCGTAATTTTCACTTCTTTGCACAAGAGCTGCAACACGCACTTCACGCCCCAATTCTAGCAAATTGGCAAGTCCCTCTACAGCTGTCTTTTCGGGGTTATAACGAGAGCGCTTTTCTGCCCGTGCCCGTGCCGCTGCTTCAATATCTGAATTGGGGATGAGATCATCAAGTCCGTAATCTTTGACACTGGCTTCCCGTTCAAAGGCAGAAAATTCCACCACATTCGGGCGCCCTTTTCGCCCAACCTCAAGTTCAGGCACGGTAAAATTTTCTGCTAAAGGAAATTCACTATATTTAAACACCTCACTTAAAACACAAACGCGTGGCAAAACTCTATCGCCAATAAGAGAACCTGCTGGATTGCGATAACCAATAGCAATAGCGGTGAGTGTTGGATCAATGGGAAAAGGTCTGTTCATTTTATGCCTCGATTAATTAATTTTAAAAGAAATAACATCACCAGCAGAACCATCACTCATGGCAATACCAATGGTGCGATCTGCGGCTTCCGCTTTAATGGCGTGTCCTTTGGGGTCAGAGGTCAAAAAATCACCAAAGGAAACATTGCCTCCACAAACCACTTCGCCCCAACCACATTGGCCAACATCAATCATCTCACCAGCCTTTGCACTCAATGACCCAGCAGTCCCTAATAATTTATCACCCTTACCAGAAGCCGTTGCCACCATTCCCTCACCGCGCGCTGCAACAATGCAATAAGGTGAAATCACATCTCCAGCGCGAAAAGATTTAATCAAAATCATCGTACTCATAATGGGCGCTCCTTTTGCTCGCTAATATACTCAACCGCTTGGCTAATGGTGATGTCGAAGCCTTTTTGCTTCTGCTCTTCCTGATAATGGCGTGCCGCAAGGGCAACCTCTTCTGGAGCAAGCTTTGGTTCTTGCGCTAAGGCACACACTTCTAAAGGGCTTGTTGAGGCAAGCGCCGGCAACTTCTCGACCAAACTTTTAAAATGCTCCATCCCCCCTTCAAGGCTACAGAGCGCACGATATTCCTCGCGAGCAGCCGGCAAAATCTTGCCCTCTTCAATGGTCTTATCTAAAAGACTCTCAATGGCACTGTTTTTTTGCTCTTCTTGCAAAAGCGCTAAATCTTCTCGCGCTTTTATTAATTGGGCATTTAATTCCACGCGTTCCTTTTCGCGCGCTTTAAGCGTTGCTAAAACCTCATCCGCTTTAGCATCTTCTGCCAGCGATAGTGCACTGGCAATGGCTGTCAAATCCATCATTTTCTCCGTCAAAGTTATAGGGGAAGGCTGTTCACGGCTTAAAGCCGTCATGACAAGGGCTGGACGGTTCACCAAACCAGCACCTGCTAAATTCAAAATTTCACCTTTCTTGGAATGGCGAAACTCAGGCGAAAGATAGCGATATTCTCGGGCAACAATCTTTTTAGCGGCCATATCGGTCCATTTAACACGCCCCCAAATCGCACCATCCCGCTCTGCTAATTCTTCAATCCAGCCACTGGCAGGTGCTTCTAAACCATTTCTCGCACGGTGATGTTGCCCATGCTCATAATCAATCACAAGCGGTCCTTTATTGGCTGCAAAGGCTTTTAAAATAGTTTGCGGGTTATAATGCCATTGTCGTCCATCACGTGCCTTTACATGGGGCGCTTTGGGCAAAAGCTCTACCCATTCAGGCGCTTGGCTAACGGTGGCGTCTTCACATGAAATGTCTTGGCATAAAACGTCTGGACAGAGATCTATTAACGCAGCATGAAATGTTTCTGCATCCCCATCTTTTTGATCTTCGTGAAATTCCTGTTCCATACATTGCCTATTGCTTTACAATTGTCATTGGCAATACAATGCATGAAACTTACTCCCACCATAAGTCTGACACTGTCAGTCAAAAGAGCATTTCTCAAAAAAGCACTCTTTTCCCTATTCTTCTCCTTGTGAGAGAAACCCCCGTGCCAAACCATCCCATAAAATCGTTTTCAAAGGCACTTCAAAGGCGATAGAGCGCTGTTGTGAGGTGAGAGGTACAATTTATCGCCTTATACAAAAAAAGCCTCTCTCAAGCGGTTTTTTTTAAAAATTGCTTTTTGGCTTAAAAACATTATATCATTGGAGGTAAGGCGTGAGCCAGTTTTGCCAGGACGGTTTTACCGGATCTGCGAGGAGTTGACCGCCCTCCACGCCTTCTCTTTTTCTCACGCATCGACTCTCTTCACAAAAGCCAACATGGTTTTTCTCAAGTCGTTTTTTTAAAGATTGCTTTTAAACTTTTAAACTGTTACTTCTATCCACGAGGCGTGAGCCAGTTATACCAGGACGGTTTTACCGGATCTGCGAGGAGTTGACCGCCCTCCACGCCTTCTCTTTTTC
>NZ_JBHIOG010000006.1:0-16847 GCF_042195435.1 Bartonella sp. CL162QHHD | reverse complement strand
CCAGGACGGTTTTACCGGATCTGCGAGGAGTTGACCGCCCTCCACGCCTTCTCTTTTTCCTCGCCTCTTTTCCGTTAAGAACACAAGACTTTCTTCCTGTTGTTCTCTTTACAACAACCTCTCGCCCTTTTTTTCAGCCGCATCCAATAAGCGTCCAATTTCTCTAGAGCTTTTTTTATGCATGGAGGTCAACCACCATTCTTGTTTGCTTGCCACAAATTTAACCGCTAAGCGCCACCATACCCCATCATTTTCACCCAAAAACACAACGCTCGGTACACCTTTTCGCCTGATAATTCCATGGGGGCGAATGAGTGTTTGAATGGCGCCTCGAAAATCATCCAAGCGAAGATCACGCGCTTGATGCTCTAACAAAATATGTTTCACACTGTCTGCGGATAAGAGAATAAGAGAATTTTCCGCTGCAAAAACATCACCCACCTTTTGTGGTATCGGTGCAATGGGTATAAACCCGCGAGGCATCCGTCCTTCAAACATGGCTTCCAAAAGTGGTGAACCCACAATATCTTCAATGGCAATGCGCTTGTCATTGTCCCCCATCACAGAGACTTTATCACTCAAAAAATTGCTTAAATTTTGCGCCCGATGTTTCCCAGGATTAGAATGCCAACCAGGATCAATCCCCTTTGGTATCTTCTCAACTTTCCCCGTCCGTTTATTGTGCCAAACCTGCTTTTCAACATGAAGTGGCTCTGCCCCCTCTTCATAGCCTAAATCTTCTGCTTCATAACGGCTTACCTGTCGCACACTGCATTTACACCGCCAACCATTGGGCGGATAAAGCCAATCCCAAACCGGATCATCAACAGGTGCGGTAAACCCCACCCAACTTTCATGTTCTAAACGCTTATGTTCTGAACTTGACAAAGCATAGGTGAGATAGGGCAAAAATTCTTTATTATTTTGTGTGCGCTCCCACTCACCTGCCGCATGCGCACTCATGGTATTGGCCCAATAGACCGTTTCTAAACGCCGTGGGCTGCCCAATTGTACCACGCTCTTTTCACCAGTTTTGGGGTCAATGCTGGTCTTTTTACCCCACCAACCCTTTTCCTGTAAAATCGGCATCAAATTTTTTTGAAAATCTTGAAAAGGAACTTGATGCTTTATGGCTTCTCCAACCGCTCGCTTAAAATCCTCCAAAATATCATAGCCTAGCGATTTTGCCACCGTAAAGGAAAAGGCATGTTCTTCTGGTGCTATATCACGCCAATCAAAGCTTGGAACAAGTGCCTTGGCTTCAAAATAACGGGTGACCTCTTTAGGGGCGGTTTTAAAAAGTTCCTCATCCATGATACCCAAGCCCACGTGCAATCATTTGTACTTTTGCCAAGCGCGCTGCTAATGCGTGATGATCCATCTCACCTAGCAATTCATCTAAGCCTTTTAGGATATCCTCATAACTTTTTGCTTCTCTCACAAGCTTTTTAAAAGGCTCTAAAAGGGGTTCTAAGTCCTCTTCCCAGTCACTTAAAGCTTCTTGTGAAAGCCGGTCCAATTCGTCGTGATGTTTCCCACCCTTCTCTTTTGCACCCTTGCTCTCTCTTGTCACAGAAACATCAAAAACACCTCCACAATCAGCACAAACATGAGCCTTTTCTCCCCTCTCATCATCAAGCGCATTATCAGGAGCCTTTAAAACATCTTCTTCTTTTGTTGGTTGCGAAAAACCAATCTTATTGCGCACTTCTTGCGCCCCAACACGCAAACCTAAAGGCACAAGTTTTTCCAGCGCATCACTAATCGCTTTAATGTCTTCATTTTCCGAAATCGGCCAATAGACAAGGGGAGCGCGCTCTTGGCGCCCAAAATTAATCTCAACAAAGGGCACAATTAAATCACGATTAGCCGTTAAAGCTAATTGACGTGCATCAGCTCTGGCAATATCATGGCGCACATTTTCATGAATGCGCGCTTGCGAAAAAGACGCACCATCATCCGTCGTCATGGTTTGCCCCAACACACCTTTAGAAATTTGTCGATCTAAATATTCCGCCTTAGAAGCAAACACCGCATTGCCACTGCCCCCTGCCGCTTCAATAAATTCAATCTCCATTTCTTTGGGAATAATCGCTGCCGCATCACTGGATAAATCACGCACCGCTTGAATGAGAACCCGCCGTTCCTCATGAGAAGAGCTTGCCCCATATTTACCCACACGCAAAGGCATGCCATAAACTTCTAAAAATGCCATCCAATCTTTTAAGGTATAAGATTTAAACAAAAAAGCCCAAGCTGCAAGCCGCGCAAGCCCAGAACGAATAGGCAAACCGCTTTTCAACTTGGGTCTGTGAATAGAAAATTTATAAGCAGGCAATTCACTTCCATTAAAAGACCCCTCTTCTTTTAAACGCAAATGAAAACCATCCCGTCGATCCAATTGAAAAAACCGCTGGTCACGCCATTTCCAAGCAACCGGCCACCATTCCTTGGCACTCTTGTCCCACAAAGTTTCAACAACCGCATAGCCTTTTCCCAAAGCATCTAACAAATCCGTGACATAATCATCAACAAAGGTAGGCGCACTAATCACTTCCCGCACCGCATCTGCTATCTTTTTGTCCTGTGCACTGTTGCTTGCGGCAATCACTCCAGGCTCCACCCCTGTAAGGGCATTTTTACGCATGCCAAGCACAGCACGATAATGCAAATCACGCTCTTCCATATCATCGGCAAGTTGGAAAAACTGCTCTGGATGACCCTCTGCTGCCTGTTGTAAAATATCAACAAGTTGCAGAGGGGTGAGACCACTGACAATGGTTTGTGACCATACATCACGAACACCGCCAACAGTAGGGCTTGCAACTTCTCGCTCCAACCCTTTGATATTAAGCGCCCTACCCCACTGATCTAAAAGTTTTACCATCTCATCATCCCATCAATAAATCTTTGATCGCATTGTTGAAAAAAAAGGCGTTGAAAAGAGCGAGCTTTCATCAAAACGATAAGCCTCTCTCACAGGTGTATAATCATAAATTTCAGGAGTTTGGCGGCTAGCAAAATAAGCCAAAGCGCAAGCAATCGCGCTATCACCATGGCGCATAAAACCATCACTGCCTTTAAAACGATGATTGTCTGGAATTTTCACAATGCCATTGACATAAGCAAGCGCTTGATGATCGGCAACAATGTCACTATCGCGCGGCAAAACAATCGTCCCATCCCCAAAAGCTTCTAAATAAGCCGGCATTTCCTTGCCATACCAACTTTGTGACAAGGGCACTTCCTTCACAAGAGCTCCATAACGTTGCGCCGCTTTTTCGGCTAAATAAGCCCCATTGCCCCGCGCATCTAACGCGCCGCCCATCAAACGCGGCAAACCATTCACCCCATAAAATAAAATCTCTCTTTGTTGATCAAACGGCGTATTGCGCAATTCCACCATAAACCGGACACGGCGCACCAAATCTTGTCCCACCTCCATCACCACAATCGATGTCGCATCGCCCGATCTGGCAAAATCAACACCAAAAACATGTTGGCGCCGCCGGTCAAGCCCAATATGAAGAGGTTTTATATGTTTCTCACACCAAGCAAAAGCAGCAACACTTCGTTGATGTTCCGATTGATTTTTAAAATCATCCACACAAGCAAAACGCAACACCGCAATATCAGGCGCACAACAATTTTCAATCTGTAAGCGTGTTAAAGCCGCCCCTTCTTGATCAGCTGGTATGGCATCTAATTCTTGCCGCATCGCACTCAAACGTATCCCATAAGACGCGCGAATTTGATCTTCCCATTGTTGTTCAGAAATTCGACTCCACACCTCCCCCTTCATGGCACAAACACGTTTAAACAAGCCATTTTTAACAGCAACACCAAAGGGGTAACAATGCACCGAAAAAGGAACCTTACCTGCTCGCGCCTCACGGATCAGTTCATTGAAAGGATTGAGCACACCATTATGGGTGGAGATCACACGGATTTTTCCTCCCCAAATGAGCAAAGCATTGACAGCATCCAAAACAGAGCGCACATCTTGATGAAAAGCCGCCTCGTCAATCACTACAATGCCCTGTAACCCCCGAATGTTTTCAGGGCGGCTAGAAAGCGCCTCAACCCGAAACCCCGAAGCAAAACGCACCCGATAAGCAGAGATATATTTCGTTGAACCATCCGCCCTTTGATCAGAGAATAAAAATTCCTCCACATCCCCACTATTACGAGTGATTGCCCTTGCAAAATTGCTCACATAACCAATAAATTCACGTCCCTTTTCTTTGGTGTCTCCAATATAAAAAACATTATCGCCACCAGCCTTAAGCGTTGCTGCCGCAATAAGGGTATCATCCAAAGCTTCCGCAAAAGTAATGCCGGTCCGCCGCCCCTTTTCAACCAATTTTAATGGGGACTTATCTTCTATCCATGCCCGTTGATGCGCCATCAAAACGCCTTCCGCTAAGGGATCACTCTCTTTGGGAAAAGTACTTCTCTGCCAAATGTCATAGGTATTCTGATGTTCACAGCCATGACTTTTAAAAGCAATCTGTTCAGAAAAATTTTGCCCTTCAGCCATGTTTTACCCCCAACACCTGCGCACGAATAGCTCGCGCTGTTTCTTCTGAGAGCCCCGCCGCTGCTGCTGCTGCGTCAACCGCTTTGCTTGCTTTGCTGGTAAAATCCTTCTCTAATCTTTGCCGTCTGGTGGTCGACAAATGTTCAGCCGCCAACACGCCTTTAAGCGCATTGGCCAATTCTTGTGCTGCCTTTGGCGAAAGGTTTTTCCCACTGCTCAACGTTGAAAAAATCAACTCCTTAATCGCTGCTGCCGTCAAAAGAGTGATATTATCAGAAGCTTTAGCATCAAAGCGCTTGGAGAGGCTTGCGGCAATTTCTCTTGTCTGTTCTAGGCGCCGTGACATCACGGCTAGCCGCAAAGAATAACGATTAAAACTGGAAAAAGAGGGAATAGAAAAGCTGAGACCCGTTTCCTTTCGTAAAGCCTTCAAAGCCGCTTTAAACTCACCATAAATAGCCATTTGTGTCTTCTCACGCCCATTTAAAGCCTCAGCAGCAGCAGCAATAATTTGATCACAAGCTTGCGGCAATAAATCAATCGCCGTTAAACGTCCACGCCCGACCTTGCGCATCCTTCACCTCGTCTTTTATTGATGAACGTTTAGGCCGCTTAATCCCCTCAATGGAAAAGCTCCGGTCTAAATGACGCGCTCCCCGTTCTGTTAACGCCGCAAGAAAAACTGAACCCACACATTTTAAAGTAACAGCACCTTGATCTTCCATCCATGCCAGTTCATTATGCACAAAATCGCGATCGCGTCTGATGCCATAACTGTATAAAAGCCGCTCAATCATCGCACTCGATAAAGTTTCGCTGCGCTCACAAGCAAGCCCTTTTAAAATAATCAACCGCGCTTCTTCACGGATGATTTTATCCATATCTGCTTTCATTTCTTGGCATTCTCCAACAAAAACTCTTGCAAGCGCTCACCAATGGCTGCCACCGGTTGTAATTGTGCAGAAAGCGTGTTGAGACGACCATTCAATTTCTCCATATTCACTTCCAATCTTTGCAGCGCATCACGATCAGGCAAAAAGTCCATCTCTGTTTCTAACTTTTGCACACGCTCTTTAAGCGCCGTGATATCTTTCAGCATTTCCCGCGCACCTGAAGAAAAATAGGCTCTCAAAACCCCACAAATCGCAATAACCGATAACAATAAAGACAACCAGCCATTGGCAACACTGATATCCAAATTCACTTAAAAGTCCCCTCTCTTTTGCCTAAAATCGCCAGCTCCGCAGCTTTTCTGCGCTGTTCACAAATCAATAAAGCAGCACGATCACGTCCCCAATAGTGCACCACTTCGCGCGCATTCAAAGCACGCTCTGGCAATAAAGCTGGGCGGGCACACGCCATGCGAACAACAGGCGGCAACTCAACCGATAAAAAATGATAAGAAAGGCTACCCACCGGCTTGTGTGTTGAGCAAGCGCACACGCTCAAGCCCAATGCCACCGCCAGTAACCGGCAACTTCTCATTGACTTCCTCCATTTTCACAAGCTTTTGTTCCAAAGCCGAAATCACCCCTTGCGCTTGATGCTCAGCTTCCAACGCTGCTTGTCTTTGTCGCTCTTGTACAAGCAGTGCACGTGCTGAAGCCTTGGCAATCTCCAACTGCCAATACAAATCACGCGCCTTTTCCGCCTTTAAAATTTGCGCTTTCATAAAGCCAAAAGTCGCCAACATCACACTGACCAAAAAAAGCAGACCAAAAGACAGTTTTGAAACAGGGCTAAACATTGCTTTTATCTCCCCACCTCGTTATCTCCACCCCATCATAGGAGCGGCTATGCCGCTTATGGGAATGCTTCCTATTGGAAAAATCCAACGAGCCAAAGCCACGATGCACCCCCAGATTGCCAACAATAATCGCCACCATCGAAGGAATAGAAATGCTCGCCATATCAACAATATGCGGAGCCCCCCACAAACCACCAGAAACGAGCAAAAAAATAACCCCCCAAGCAAACCAAAAGGACCACCATAAATAGAGCCTAGAACCACGATAAGAAGGTTTCATGCCTTTACCTCGCCTCCAAGTCCCAAAAGCTTTTTGGCGCGGTTCAAATAAATCAAACGTTGCACAAGTCCATTCTTGCCCCCATTGATCGCCTTGGTAATCCTCACGACATCATCTTGATCAGCCAGCCTATTCAAGCCTTTCATTTGCCAAAACCAAACAGCAGACCAAAGCGCTGCTGGAAACTTTTCCAGCTCTTGCGGAAATGCTTCACAATCAACCGCTTGTTCATCGACTAAGCGCCAAAACTTCGTAAAACGACGATAATTATTGCGCCCCGTCAACTGGATCAAACCACGCCCCTTAAAGTGCACCCCATCCCCAGGGTTGACATTGCCTAAATCACGCCGCCCCTCATAAGCGCGCCCTGAGGCATATTCACAAACGGTAAAAAAGCCATCACTCTCATGGGCACATTGGCTTAAAAAATGCGCAACACGCAATGGTGTCGTGATCGCTCCATAGGATAAAGCTTCAGGCAACACACGTGCCATTTCAACAATAATAAAATCTTGGCGCGCATGATGCGCCAATTTAGGCGCAAGGCGATGAAGAAAAGAGGCATCTATTGAAACCATAACAAACCACTCAATGAATAAAAATCCATTCGCAGTTTATCGGGTCTCACTCCCCCAATATAAGCCTGACACTGTCAGTCAAAACTCTCAATACTCATAAAACTCTGGAAATAATAAACCTTGTGGTTCTTTTGAAGAAATTTTCTTCTTCAAGCGATAGGCTGTACGCACATGCATACCAGAAACAGCAGCTGCAGTATCCACCGACCAGCCTTTTTGCAACGCTTGCACCATTTTTTGCCGCCGTTCAGCATCTCTGCCAAGGGGGATAAGAAGGCGCACACCCGAACCATTAAAACAAAAATGGTTGATGAGTTGCTGCGCCTCTTCAAACCCAACAATTTCAATCAACCAATCCGCACTCTCAAGACGCCCGGGTATATAAACTTCTCGTCCACCAAAAGCCCGCATCATATTCCATGCTGCTTCACTGCCCGCAACATCAGCTATTTCACGCAATAAGGCAGGAAAATCGCTATAGATTTCCTCTTGCATACATGCTTACCCCTCGCTTTTAACACCTTTACGGATTTTCCGCCCCCAAACATTCATCACTTCTCTAAAGTCGCCCCCACTCATCTCACCCAAAGCTTTACCACTTAACGCCATAACACTTTGATGAAAAGCCCCAAGCTCAAACATAGCATCGGGATTCAAACACTTCCATTGGGCACACAAAATGGAAATGCTTGGTTTATTCCTCCATGAATCTTCGCGGTTTTTCCCTTTCCAGTCAACCCCACCCTCACGCTGCAACCAACCTTTCAACGCCTCAATAGCTCTGCATGCATCATCGCTATCGCGTAAAAAGCGAACATGATCAATCCCTGTCTGTCTTTTCACAAAGGCAAGCAACGCCTTGTCTGAACGATCACGAATAATGCCAAGATTCCACCCAGCAATCCAGAGCGCCTGGAGCTTCTTGGCATATTTACCCTCTAAACGCTTCCCATTCGGCTTAAAACCAAACGCTTTCATTTCAGCGATAACCAAGTGCTTTTCTGAAAAATTCAAATCTTTCGCCGATTGCTTGCCTGTTAAGCGATAGAGCAGTGCGCGATAGGTCTCATCATCAAGACCTAACGCGCGTTTTCCCATATGAAGGACAGCTAAAGACATGTTACCTCCCTCATGTCTTCGCCAGATCAATGGTTACAGCACGCCAAGCGCTTTCTAGGCTATCACGCTCATAAAAACGCACATATTCCTTAGATGTCGTCACACGGAATGACTCACGAATAGCACGCATCGCCTCTTTCCAGCGTGGATCATCAATATCCAAACGCAACAGCATAAAGATCTCCCCCCGATTCACCTTGCCTTCTTTATCCGTATTAAAAGCACGCGTAATAATCGCACGGATTTCAGGGCGCGCATCCGCAGACCATTCATTCAAACATTCATCAAGAAGGCTTTTGGCAATTTGCAATTGCGGTCCAAAATCAACACTTTCCTGTACCTGCACCTTAATGCGTTGCAAACCATCAAAGCTTGTGTAAGTACAATTGCCCTTTTTGCCACGCCGCTCCACACCATATTCTTGCGCAAGCAAGCTATCAAAATCACTCAAATCCGCAATCGTATGGTTGTTAAAACGTGCAATCCTTGCCGATAATTCTTTCGCAAAACCCATAATTTTGCGCACCGTTTCATCCTCTAACAAATCCGCAGGGCGGATCAGGTTTACCGGCACCAAAGCCCCTTTCGCATCCTTCATATAACGCGTACCTTCAAGTTCAATTTGTGGATTCATCACCAACTTCCTCCTTATGTTTTTTGAAACCGACGAAATGGCACAACATCCCCTGAAGAAGGCGCACATCCCGCTTTCAATTGCCAACGACACCGCATAAGCTCATGACCTAAAACGTGGTTATAGCCTGCCAAACGACGCAAATACTCATTCAATTCTCGAACATCTTGTCCATGCAAAAAAATCCCATCCATTTCATGTTTTAACAAGGCAGAGCGCAAAGCAATCAAGCACTCTCTCACCATATAGGGGTTGCGTTCCATCATTTTCCGCCTCCAAAATCCATATAAATCACACGATTGCTCTCATCCGCATCAGAGCCTTCACACTCAGCCAAAACTTCTGCAACTTCAGCTTCCAAAACCGCATCCGCCTCCCCCAAACGGTGAACACTCAACTCCAATTCAAGCAATAACGCCAAATCAACACACAATTTAAGCTGTTCTCCAATATCAAAACCGCATTGATAATCGTCATAAAGACCAACAAGCGTATCGGATAATTCTTTGTCGCATAAAGAGATCATGCCAATTCCTCCACGTCACGGTTTTTCCATGCCGCTTTGACATGTTTCAGGGTCACCTCACACCCATCTCCAAGCGCTGCCATGCGTGCCAACATCATGGTTTTGTCAATTTGCCGCAAAGCACCAGCTTTCAAACCAATTCCCGTCAAAAACTTTATCGCACCAACATCTTCAATCCCCCAATCATGAATGCGCGCTGCAATATCCTCACTATAGGGCTTGCGCCGTTTCAAATGCATCGCCAATCGGCTTTTAATTTGCGCATAAGAGGGACCATTTTGACGATGAACCAACCGTCCAGAGATTTCATCATTGCCAACCAAAGCCAACCCCGTACCATTAATATCAACAAAGTGGCGCAACTGATTAATCGCCTCATCCGTTAAATTTTGCGCTTCATCAACAATCAACAACGTGCCACTGCCCACGCGCTCTAATTTCTTACCAATCGCACGCGTTAAGCGGGTGGGATTATATTCCACCACTTCCAATTCTGCTGCCATATCATTCAAAATACCGTGAACACTGCGCGTATGCGGGCTGGCTGTCACCAAATAAACATGCGGGCGGGTAGAGCGATAATGGCGGCAGGTTTCGGTCTTACCACTGCCCGCATCAAGCGTAATCATCACCATATCCCCCGTACTTTGTGCCAGTGTTAAAGTATCAATAATCTCACTGGCAATTCGATTCCTCTGAAAGGCTGGTTTTTCAGGAATGCGCTCCAAAAACCCCGCCGTTTCCTTTAAAACCTCAACCCATTGTTGAACCTTTGCATTTTGCTTACCCAATTGCCCCGCATAACTGCCCGCATACCATTGCGAAAACGTCCCATCCGGCATGCCTATGCGTCGCGCCACCTCTGCTTTCGACCAATCATTCATTTGCCCCAAAGCTCTCACTGCATCCACAAGCTCATTCCATAAAGCAATGTCATCACTGTTGCGGTTTTGTGCTGTTCCATTAGGCTGGATTTTAGGTCGCGCCCAGGGATTTTTATCGACCGTTGCATTTATCGCGTTTTTCATGTATATTCCCCTCTGTATTGATTTTAGACTATTGATAAGGGGAAGGGCTCCCACCCGCCCCTTATCTTTTGTCTTTAGAATGAACATTTAAAAGCCGTACGCGATACTAAAACGGCTAACCTTGCAAATCCCCTTTCTTTCTCACACATCGGGGAACTTGCTAACTTCACGCTCCTCACCTGATAAGCAAAGACACCTGAAAATTTAATTGTATTGATTTAAACTTTTAAAGGATTAAGACTTCTCCCCCCTTTTCTTTGTTAACGCTTCAACCCCGCACATGGACCTCAACCGGTCCCCTTAAATCCCCCCTCTCTTTTCCTATTTCCTTATTCTATTGCTTGGGAAACTTGATCACCTCACGCCCCTCATCAGAGGCGGAAAGCTTTCTCAAAGCTTTATGCAAGTGTTGACTGAATTCTTCCTCCCCCAAAGCCTCATCATCGTCTGCTTTCAAAGCTAAATTCCCCACATTGTTTGGCATCAAGCGGCTCACCTTTGGCTTTATCGGAAGCTTAGATTTGAACGCTTCATCCTTTTTCTCAAGGCGACCATAAACATCGGCCAAGTGATCAGGCGCAAGCTTTGCCGCTAGCTGTTTTTCTGCTTTAACAGCCTTCACATATTCTTTACGCAAACGCCCATTCAAGCGCGCCGCCTGCTGGTCATAAAAACCTACATCAGAAAGGCATGGTGCCAAACAAAGCAACCGATTGTTCAAATCATAAACCCGTAAATCTTGATGCAAATGATCCGGATCAAAGCGTACAATCACTTTTTTCCCCGCATGCTCATTCAACGCCCGCGCCCAATAACGATTGCCATAAAAATGGATCTCGCCCGTACCCTTTTGCGCACGCAATGCCTCAGAGGTTAAAAGCCATAAAGCCCGTTGTGCTGCCGTTGCTTGCCGAATAATCGTCCCCTCGGCTTGCAAGCTCTCTGTAAAGGTCTCATCAAAACTGCGCCCCGCACAATTAACCGCCTTGCGCCCCGCTTGCGCATTATGCGCCACAATCTGCGCACCAACATGGGCTTTAAACGCTTCAAATCCTATCGCGCGTTTTCCATAATCTTCAGGCTTGGCATCCGGTTTATTGCCCGTATAAGCCCCCGCACAAAAGGGATGTTTAGAAATCGCTTCTGCCAGATCACGCCATGCCCGCTCAATCGGTTTAGACTGTCCGCTATAAGGGGTGGTCCATTGCAATTGCACACCCAAACTCGTCAAAAGCCCCTGCGGATCATCCGGCTTAATCTTAAAACGAAAACGGTTTTGCACACCTCCAGAAATCCACTTGCTGGTAAAGGCACGCCCATTATCCAAGGTCATACGCTCCGGTATGCCATAAGCTTCCACCATGTCCCCAATCACCAAACGCACGATTTCCCAAGTCTCAGCATCCGACAGGCGCCACGATAAAATCTTGCCCGAATAAAGATCTTGAATGGCAATCAGATAAAGCCGCACAGGCTTCTCTGTCCAAGGAACATTCACAAAAACATCCAGCTTATGCCCGTCCATATTCACTGCTTGCAGTGCATGCAAGCTCGAGCGATCACGCCGTTGGGCTGGATAAAGCTTTTTTGCCTTTTCTTCTCCCTCACGCGCTAAAACCACAACCGCTTTGGAAACTTGCGCCTTAAAACGACGCCGCAAAGCCCGCTCTGAAGGAATGGGCTGCCAACCCCGCTCCTGCGCAACCGAAACCATGCGCCGATAACACGCCGAAAAAGCAGGTTTAGAGGGGCGCAAATAATCCGAACAAAAAACCTCCCACGCCCCCTCATGACACGGCGCAAATTGCGAAACATTCTCCTCACCATAACAAGGTGCAAGCGCTGCCAACCAATCAGGGCGCTCATACCCCTCCACCATCTGCCGCCAATTAAAAAGCGACATCCGGCTCACACCAAATTGCACCGCACTCAAACTTGCCGCATCATGCACACCCATACCGGCATGGAGCAAATCTTCCCAAAAGCAAAGTGCCTTCAAACGCTCTTCACAGCGCCTTTTATGCGCCTTTGAAAGCCCCTCATAACGCACCCAAATACTTGTCTTTTGATCGCTTTTCTCTGTCTTTTCTTCTACACAAACCCCACCAAACCGCACCAACAACGCCGCCCGCGCCCCCTCCGGCAATAAAGAAATGTGATACTCCCAAACCGGCTTGGTTTTGCCTCCCACTTTCCTCGAAAGTTCAGAGTTTTTTCTCCAATATGCCCGTCCGTGGTTTTCAAGACTTTTATATGTTTTCGGCAACCCTGGCAAAGCTGCCTCAGCCAATTCGGCAATAGTAAACCATTCCTTCATGGCTGCCCCCTTTTAATGCGAACCGGCGTTGCGCGCATGGCTTTCAATCGCACTGCAATCTCCCGCTGTTCCTGCTGCAACCGCGCAATTTCTGCTAACCGCGCCTCATCCCCTTGCAACAGCAACAATCCATCTTCACTCACCACCTCATCCCAAAGCCAAAATGCCTCTGTCGCCCGCACAAATGCCTTAAACCGCGGCAGGGAAATATCCACCTGCTTACTTTCCGCAACATAAGCATCCAAACTGGCCTTACTTAAACACCCAATCCCTAAATAATGCGCCATACGCTCCGCAATCACACTGCGCTCATGCCGGCATTCTCTCAAAGCACGCGCCATCGCACGCTTAATGCGCGAGCGAAACCGCCCTAAATCAATCTGTGCAACGGGTTCACGACAAGGAAAAACCGGCTTTTGGAAAAAATCAAGCTGCCCGCAACCATGCCTCTTCATGACAGCACCTCCCCCGATTGCTTGTTCAAATAATCATAAAACCGCGCCTTTGTCTGCGCATCTGCTCTCTGCCAAACACCCAATAACTGAGCAAAAACCCGCTCTTGTTCATTAATTTGCGGCGGCGTATTAATCCCATTGACCAAATCAACAGCCCGCCGTAAATCCCCCTCAACCTGTTGCAAAGCAATTGCCACACGCCGTTGCGCAACCGGCTCCATCTTCGCCAACTTCAACAATTGCGCTTGATTATCCGCCAATGCCGTCCCCCGCAAAACAGAGCGTAATTCTGGCTGTAAATACTTGGAAATACGATTAAGTCGTCTCACTGACTCTTCAGATAAACCAATGCGATCTGCCACATGTCTAGCAAAGCAAAAAGTAACTCCCTTATCACTTTCTTCATCGGTATGAGCAATTCGGTCAACTTGACCGAATTGCTCTTTTTTGACTTTATGTTGATTACTACCGTCCCCACCAACCTTAATCTCCCCATACTTCTTTTCCCACAATTCGCGGTAAGTCTGGACAAAAAGCGCACGGTCAATAACAGACAATTCATTGCGAAACAAATTCTCTGCCACTTCTAAAAGCGCAGCATTGTCCTTATCAGCCTGCACCACAACCGCATCAATTTCGCTATAGCCTAAAAGCTCAGCAGCACGAAGCCGATGCGCACCAGCAATAAGCGTGTAATTACCTTCCTTAGCATTGGGGGTATGGCGCACCGTAATCGGATTCATCAATCCCTCCCGCGCCATTGATTGTGCAAGTGCCTTGGCATGTTCATCATCCACAGGGCGTATACGCTCCGGCACCACAATCACATCAAGAGCAAGCTTTTGAAACTGTGCCATCACGCCGCCGCCTTTCTGATCTCTTTAAAAAACAAATCCATCGCACGCCCCGCCCATCTTCGATAAGCTTTCGCAAATACAGGTTCTTCCAAACGCCGGTTAATCACTTGCATAGATAGAGAAATAGAAGTCCGCTGACGTGCCTGTATCGCAACAATACGCCGCCGTGGCACCTCAAACTGATAATGCAAAATATGAATAACAATCTGCCGTGCTAACGCCGCATCAAATAAGCCATGCGGGGGGGCAATAATATACCGGATCGGCAGATGCTTAAATCCACTACTCACGGCTTTTAAAGAACAGGAAAGCATCACCTGTAAACGTTCAACTTCTGAATAAGGATTAACGATATCGTTTCTGACATCTGGGGTCCATAAATTACAAGCAGCAACCATAACCACCCCCTATAAAAACAATATGACCACCATTTAATCGCCAGAACCACCCCATGCAAACGGCTGTTCTATGATGCAACTCTATGCAATTTATCTTGCCTATTTCGTACTGATCTTTAGACATTGATAAACCTTTTTATCTTATGGTATTTAAATTCATGGCAAATGCGCAAAAGCGCAAAGCCGTGTAACGAAGTTCAAGCAGCATTCCCGCGCAAAGCAGAATGCGCACGCGAATCTGTATTGGCATGTTTTGCTGCTTTAAAAATGCGACGGCGACTTTTGGGGTAGCGGTCGCTAAAAACCTGCTCGACGGGCAAACCGATAAAATCGGCAATAGCGCGTTCGGCTTTCTCGTTAGACCGTGTCCAGATATGTTGAACACTGGATGACGAGAGTTGATAAGCTTTCGCGAGCTCCGCCAAGGTCATATTACGGCGGCGTAGCTCAGCTAAAATACTATGGCGATCCCATACTTGAATGCATGTTTGGGTGGTTGTCATAACTTTCGCTCCTGCTTCAAACGGATGCTCAAACCATCCGTTTTTTGTGGGGTTAATTGTAAAATATCTGCCCTCAATATCGGGCGGTAATAATAGGTATACAGCCTAAATAGGCTTTTGTAAATACCCAAATGTCATTTGGAGTGATTTTTTTGGCACGCCCTGAAAAAGAACCTACAACAGAACTGGCAAAACGATTGCGTGAAATACGACACACCCTTGGTTTTACAGAGCGCAAACAATTTGCTAAACATTTTGATATTCCCGAAACGACTATGCGCAATTATGAAACGGGTTTACGAGAGCCTCCTGCATCTATACTGCGAATATATAAAGATCGCTGTGGAATATCCTTAGACTGGCTTGTCACTGGTGAAGGCGAAATGTTTAGTGACATGGCAAAAGCGAAAGCAGCAGGTTTTAAAGCACCCACCATTCCTGCTGGTCTCATGAAAAAGCTTGGTCGCATAGCTTATACAACCTATCGCGATGCTAAAATAAAACTCCCCCCTGAAGATATAGCGGAACTCGCGGCGGAACTTTATAAAAAACTGCAAGAGCTTGTTCAAGACATCAACGACATGGAAGAAGTAGAAGCAACTTTCCCTCTTCTTAAAATTCATTTAAAGCGTCAAATAGAAGCTGAAAGAGTACATCTAGAAACTACACAAAATACGGCTTAATGCCTCTCTAAGATGAATGGGGAAATCTCTTTTTAAAATCCTGTAATTTAAAACGAACCTAAATATGAATAAGGAGCATTTTTGGCACGCCCCGAACTAGAACCTAAAACAGAACTAGCAAAGCGCTTACGCTTGATACGAGAAAGCTTAGAGCTTAATCGAGATAAGATAGCTACCCGTTTAGGTATTAAAAAAGCAATTTATGACCATGCTGAAAGAGGGACCACTTTTCCCAATGTAAAATTTTTGACTGCTTTATCACAGCAATTAAATATCAACTTAACTTGGCTAATTACAGGTGAAGGCGAAATGTTTAGTGACATGGCAAAAGCGAAAGCAGCAGGTTTTAAAGCACCAACCATCCCTGCTGGTCTCATGAAAAAGCTTGGTCGCATAGCTTATACAACCTATCGCGATGCAAATATAAAAATCCCTCCTGAAGATATAGCGGAACTCGCGGCAGAACTTTATGGAAAACTGCAAGAGCTTGTTCAAGACATCAACGACACGGAAGAAGTCGAGCTTATTTTACCTCTTCTAAAATTGCATTTAAAGCGTCAAATAGAGGCTGAAAATGCACATCCAGAAACTAAATAAGATACAGCTTAATGCCTCTTTAATATAAAAAATGAAAGTGGAAATCTTTTTACATTAAAAAATTTATATAAATTATTGATAAAAAATACTTTTTACTCAATTTTTAGAGATTTCCACTTATATATGGAAATCTTTTTTGCTTTTTTGGTTATTTTGGGCTGATTTTGGAGTCAATTGAACTTTTGGATTGATTTTTTTCACAGGGTCTTCAAAGGCGGTTTTCTGGGCTTTCACAGACTTTTCAAAATTTTTCACAGGGTTTTCAAAGACCTTTCAAAGCCTTCTCTCATTTTTACCATGAAAACGCATTTTTTTCTGATTTTCGCTCTTTTTTACAATTTTAGGTGTCAAAATCTATTTTGACAAAACGCGCATTTAATGCTAAATTTTATACATAAAAACAACAAATTACCACGTATTCCTACCTAATCCCACCTTTTCCCACTTAGTATAAAACCTAGTGTCAAACTACAGCATGTAAAGTCGGGTTGAAAGGCAAGGGGGACGATTCCTGTCGGACCATGGCGTTGTTTTGCTATAATAACCTCGGCTTTACCCTTGGCTTGCTCCATTGCATCTTGCCAT
>NZ_JBHIOG010000005.1:0-2381 GCF_042195435.1 Bartonella sp. CL162QHHD | reverse complement strand
ACGATAAACATCTCGCTTTACAGGTATCGGTCCTCCGGTCTTAACCCGAATATAATGACGTGTCATCAAAATACCTCTCAGTGATTAGTCACGAATTCAACGACTATACTTGCTTGCCCAGCTTGTACTGTTTTGTCCGCTTTGGCATAGAGAGTAAGTTCTTCATCATAAGGGATAAACTCCTTCTGATTGGTAGGCTTAACCTCTTTTACTGCCTGTTGTTTGATTTCTGCTTCACCAAACTCATTGCCGCCAGCAGTGCTGCCTATTTTTACCTTCGTGTCCGAAAATGCTGTCTTGACATACACTTTAATCGAAGTGATCAAAGCACCACGAGGTAGCGTGCCTATTCTCATAGCGTTTTCTTTATCTTCATAGCTAAAATTAAGCCGCAAAAAGCTTACCTGCTGCGTATGAAGATTTCTCCCTTGCAAGGGCTGTGGTAAATAATCTGCCATGTCTTATCCCCTCAATGATTTGTCACGAATTGCACAACCACAATACATTCACCAGCCGCAGTTGTTTTATCCCGTGTTGCATAAAGGGTCATCTCCTTATCATCTGCAACAAAAGACTTTTGATCTGTTGGCGTAAAATCTTGCGTGCCTTGGGCTTTGATGTCTTTTTCACTGAACTCATTGCCGCCATAGGTGCTGCCTATCTTTAATTTTGCTTCAGAAAACGCGGTCTTGACAAAAGCCTTCATCGAAGTGATCAAAGCGCCACGAGGCAAAATTCCGATTTTTTCCGTAAGATGCTTATCTTTATGCGAGATATTCAAACGTAAGAAACTCACCTGTTGGGTGTGAAGATTTCTTCCCTGTAATGGAGGTGGTAATTGATCTGCCATGTCTTGTTTCCTCCCTATGATTAATTATCAGGTTCACCACTGTAGGTGGGGATAACAATCGTTCCAAAATCTTGCGCTGCTTGAGAGCTATTTGGAAATTTGAAACGGGTTTTCTTCATTCCAATCAGTGTTTTCGCAGACAAACCATAGTAACGTTGATAGTCGAAATGCTCTTCCACCAATTTATAGCGATTGACATTGCGATTATTTCCAAAAGCCATAACGATACTTTGTGCTCCAAGAAAAACAGCACGACGCACACTTTTTTTCGCTGTATGATCGGTAGATTTTACCCCATGGGTGACATGTTCAGATTCACGTAAAATCACACCATTATACATGCCTAAAGAACCATCAAAGATTGGGTTTTGCGCACGAGAGCCTGTGTAAGCAGCTTTCTGAATATCAAGCCACTGACCAGTCTCTGTATTGGTACGCAATTGCATCACTTGTGTTGGATGCAAATAGAGAACATAAACACTCTCCCCATTCACACGTACTGGTCGAATTTTGGGATTAGCAAGTTTCGCCATTTTTACAGCTTCGTCAATAAGCTTCAAACTAAAGCTGTGTTTTGGCGCTTCACTTAGCTCTTCATCCTTGGTTTTACCATCTGGACGGATAATTCGCTTACTACTTGGTGCCAGAGGTTCATTAAATCCATAATGCACATTCTCGATATCTATCATCCGATCTTCAAAAGAGATTGTCCTTGCTGTATATCCGCAAGCTTGAATGAAAAACATCAAGCTTAAGCGATCTGCATACCAATCAACTAAGCCATCTTTTGCTTCGTCACGCAAATCAAACGTTGTACGTTGTTGCGCTATACTACCTTCATTTTCTACACGAACTGCATGCGAAAGCTCGTCAATATATAGTCTGTCATGAAGGAATTGTAATGCCTCTTCATTCCCCTCAAGCGTCTGTCCTGAGGTAACACCCCGTCCCAAAAGCTGTGTACGTAAGCTAAATGTAACACAATCCCCTCTGCCCTTCTGTGTTTCAGTTTTAAGTTGAATAATGCTGTTTGAACCCCTGCCTATAAGAGGGGCAATAGGTATCGCCTTTGAAACTTCTGTATTTAATAATTTTGACCACGTGCTTATCGCATGAGGATCATCTGCTCTAACTGTTGTTAATGCCATTGATTTTACCTTTCTTTGCTGTAAAAAAAAACCGGCTTAAAAGCCGGACCATAACCCTGCATAAAACAGGCTAATTTCTATAAAAATGCACTCTTAATACCCGTTACCAGCACCATGCAATTGCCGAAAAATTGCTTTATTTTTCGGATTTGATATCCAAGCGTCAAATTCTTCTTCTGACATCCTATCAATGCTTGCTAAAGTGATTGGTCCAACACTGCCCCCTCCACCAGATGCCGTTAAGGTTCTCGCAGAATTCTGCCGGCTTTGAAGCGCAGCAACTTGATTATTCGCTTGTAATGCTTGGTTCTGATAGCCAAGATTTTGCGCTATTCTATAAATCTCTTCTGCCGGATTGAGATCTCTTTGTGCACAAGTCGCTA
>NZ_JBHIOG010000004.1:0-48091 GCF_042195435.1 Bartonella sp. CL162QHHD | reverse complement strand
TCCCGCAAAGATTGCGGACCATGAAATGGGTGTGTGAAAGAGTGAATATTTTTCTTCTAGAGATGTTTCTCCTAAAAAATTTGTATCAAATGGTGTGTTTTCAGGAATGCGAGTTTCCATGTTTTATCTCCTTGAATATGCTGGAGATACAATGCCTTTTTGCAAATTATGTTCCAAAAGTGAATAGATATGCGCCAAAAAGGACAGAAAACATCGAAAACAAGACGGTGATCATTACTTAAAATTCTTCTTACATGACTCCAGTCTAGAACTGATAATACCAGTTTATCGAGAATTTTAGTTGATGGGGGGTAAACGGTCTATGGGGGTATGGCTCTCTTTTCCCGTTCTGTACTGCAATGTTTAAAAGATTGAATGTCGTTGTGAAGTTTAATCTTTCCCCCTTAGCTTAAAAGTAAGCTCTCTTAATGCTTTTCTTTCAAGTAATGTCCCAGATACTGCTTGAGGAAAACTTTGTAAACGCTTTTCCATCATTGATTATGTTTGAAGGTAAAAAGTAAAATTCTGGAGTCTTTATTTTATTATTCATTTTTTTGTAAAAACAGCGCGTCTTCTAAAATTTTAGTTTTTTATATTGTACTTATAATTAAAAGAATGCTTCAATTATTCAAAATAAATATCAAAAGTATTCAATTCAAAAAGCTATGAGAGATAAAAGAGAAGGAAGAAACATTAGTGTTCTAAGCTGTTTTTCCTTCTCTTATTGCTCTATATCAAAACAATGCTAGAAAACTTTTCTAAGTTCTTTGAGTAAAAACTCCCAAAACCAGAGAGGAAAGTTGAAAAGTTTTGAGACAATGTCCAAAAGTTTTGAGATTCTCTCCAAAGGTTGTTTTTTAGTTTCGCCCGTAGTTTTTTTATACGATGTAAGAGCACTTTGATTTGAGAGATAAATTTGGTTCGATGGACCATCTTGTACTAAGAAAGTGCATTTT
Source organism: Bartonella sp. CL162QHHD (assembly GCF_042195435.1). Taxonomy (NCBI): domain Bacteria; kingdom Pseudomonadati; phylum Pseudomonadota; class Alphaproteobacteria; order Hyphomicrobiales; family Bartonellaceae; genus Bartonella; species Bartonella sp. CL162QHHD. The sequence continues at coordinate 47,135 of NZ_JBHIOG010000004.1, read as the reverse complement.
GTAAAGGTCATGCGTTCCACCTTTATGACGTAGGGATTATGAACTGTAATCGGTTCATAGGTGCTACAGGTTTTCACTTTTGCATTTGCAGTTGTCATGTCTTCTGTTTCAAATGTATTTGTGTAAAGGTTACTTGTGCATTTTTCGGGTTTACTGTCGATTAAAATACATTCATCCATTATGCTTTTTATGGGTGCATTTACTTTGTTTATAAAGTTTTTGAGATGTTTAGAAAATTGAGTTTCTAAGGATAGGATTTTTAGGGATGGGATTTTTATGATTGTATTCATTTTATCAAGTTTTTTTAATACTTTTTTTATTAAAGGCCCGTAAATGTCTTTAATGTTTAAAAAATCACGAACACCAAGTTTACTGATGGCATTATAGGACCACCCTGAAAGACATGCGATCATTTCAATTGATTGCTCGTCACCTTCTTTGCTCTGTATTGCTTTTAAGTCTTTAAATTTCGGGCGGCGTAAGGTGATTTCTGTGTATGTCTTTCCTTCCACTTTAATAGGTCCAAGTAATTGGTACGTGGCTCGTTCTGTTATATTCATTAATAGCTTCTCCTTGCTTTCTACATTAGATGCAGAATGATTCGTCAAATTTTTATTATATCATGTTTGTCAATAGCTTAGGCAATAAACTTTGTGCTGGCTATGTAGAATGAAATTCTAACAAAATGGACAAGATGAATTTAGATTTTAGAGCGAGATAGAAGCACAATTTTCTTTATGATATTAGTGGGCTATTAAGTTTATTTGCTCAATTATTTGTGTTGATAAAGACTTCTCCATGAGCCATTATTATATGCTGTATTGTTACAATAATATTTGCGTGGGGAGTTTTGAGGAAAGGGAGTTTGTGGCTTCTTTTTTCTTTGAGCGTTGTAAACCACTTCTGATAAAAGATGTTGTCGGGAAAGTGATGTTGTTATCATGGAGAGGGATAGTGTTTGGGAGCGTTTTTGTTGATGATATCAATGAAAAAAAGCTGATGAAGATAGGGCAACATGAATACAACAAAATGCGCTATTTCGGATTGGGAAATATATCTCTAAAGGGGAGTTTTGATCTTTTAGCTTCTTTTGCGTATAGTTTTAAAATTGCGATTTGCTATGCTTTAAAATTAATTATAAAGTGAAGCACTAAGTGTTTATTTACGTGTTGAGTGTGTGCGTGCGGATCATACACTGGATTTATGTATCAACAAGCTGAATTATTCTCGAATAAAGTAAAAGAATAAAGAAAATTGATTATTTTATTCCCTGTGGATAAAGTTAAAATAGCTTTATATTTATAAATATAAATTATTATTTTTCTATAAACGTAAAATTTAAATATTTTTAAATTTAAGAAATGTGACTTTCCTGATGAAACATAAATATACATTACCATTCATTATACTTATCGTATGTTTATCAACAGGAGGTTTGATTTCTACCGATATTTTTTTACCAGCACTGGGCGATATGCGTCAATATTATCAAGTGACACAATCTCAAATTCAAAGTGCAGTGGCGGTTTTTTTGTTGGCATTGGCACTTGGACAGCTCATTTATGGGCCGCTGAGTGATAATTTTGGGCGTAAAAAAACACTTCTATTGGGCTTATTCTTGTGGTTATTTACGACACTTGGTGTGATTTATACGGTTCATATTCACGCTTTTCTTGTGTTACGTTTTTTGCAAGGTCTTGGTGCTTGTGCGGGACTTGTCTTAAGTCGTGCAATTATCAATGATTTGTTGGATAAAAAAGCGGCTGGAAAACTTTATTTGATTGTTTTCCCTTTTATTGGAATGTCACCAGCGCTTGCACCTTTCATTGGTGGACTTTTGATACAGGCTTTTCATTGGCAGGCAACTTTTATCTTTTTAAGCTTTTTTATATTTTTGACCATTTTGCTATGTTGTTTTGTGCTAAGCGAAACTCTACCCCCTCAAAGGCGGCAGCATTTTTCTCCTATAGGATTGATGAAGGCATATTTAGGTGTTTTCAGAAATAAACAATTTATTTTTTATGCACTTATTCCGTGTTTTTCTTACGCTGCCTATTTTGCTTATATTGTGGAGTCGCCTTTTTTACTCACGACTTTGGGGTTATCGCCGATACACATTAGTTATAGCTATATTGGTGTTTCGTTTCCCTATATTTTGGGAAATCTTTTGGCGCGATGGTTTTTTGAACGCGAGTCTATGGAAAAAACTGTGGGCAGAGGGTACATTATTTTTGTGATAGGTGGTGTGCTGTTTGCTTTGCAAATGTATCTAAGCCCATGGCCCCTTGTGACAAGTTTTATGGCTATTGCTGTTCTTACTTTTGGAAATGGTTTTTTATTGCCGTTAGGAACAGCGTTGGCTATTTCATCGCATCCGAAAGCTGCGGGAGCGGCTTCTGGTGTTATGGGATCTTTGCAATTAGGAAGTGCGGCACTCAGTGCAGCGGTTATCGGAAAAATCTCTGGTCATAGCCCACGGGCTATGGCAACTTTGTTAGCTGTGTGTTGTATGATTGGTTTTATCATTTATATTCAAAAAGCGCGTCATTTTATGACTTCAGAAATAAGCTGAGTGAAATGATAAAAAGAAAGCATTATGCGGAAATGCTTTTGATGTTTTACACAAATGGGGCACCTGTACATTAGATGAATTTTTTTTATTAAGTTTCTGGATTGAGTGGGTTTAAAATTTGTTACAAGCTTAGTTTGAGTTTAACAAATCGATTATTATGAGGGGAGAATATGAGCATAGAATTTCAACATATTTTCATTATATTGGGTAGGAAAAGTTCTGGCTCTAATGCATGTTTAAAAATAAGGGGAGGAATTGATCAATGGGACTTCCTATTATTATTCTCTCTCCTGTAATGCCAATTTGGGATGGTGGTGTTTTTTGTTCTCCATTGACAAAGCTATGTTCAACAAAAGGATTCCCTGTCACTCTGCTGGATACGCTTTCTCTTTTTCCTAAGGGTTCTCATGTTCTCAATTATTCTGCTGTAGACATTTTATCTTTTATGGCAGAAAAACTTAAAAGCTATTTTAAAGAGCCCGCAGTGCTTGTGGGATTTTCTATGGCTGGAACATTGGTACAAATATTGGCAGCCCAGCTTCCCAATGTTCAAGCTGTGCTTGCTGTGAATGCACCTGGCTATCCAGATAAGGTTTTGCAACGGCGCCTTGGAGATATTTTTGCCTCCTTAGAAAATAATGATTTATCGGGGGCTTTGGAAATACTCAATGGTTTTATGCATCCTTCTGGCATTATGAAAAAAAGAGTTTTATTGGAGATTCCCGATAAACAAAAAAGCGTGGCAATTGAACGCATGACAAGAGGGTTTAAACTCTTATTAGAAATAGATGCTAGAGATGAAATAGTTAAGTATAAGGGGAAGTTTTTAGCTTTAGTGGGAGAAAAGTCGCAACTTGCAACGGTAGATAATCAGACAAAAAGTCATAATCTGAATCATGAATATAAGCTTATCTCTGGTGCTGGTACGCGTTTGTGGGAGGATAATCCTACTATGACGGATGCAGTCATTGATGAGTGGATGGAGGGACTATGAAAAAGAAAGTTCTTGTCTTACCTGGTGATGGGATAGGCCTAGAGGTTTGTGATGCTGCGTTGATGGTTTTAGAGCAATTTCAATTGCCGATTGAATTGACTTATGGTGATATTGGTTTTGAATGTTGGAAACAGGAAGGAAATTCTGTCCCTCAAGCGACTTGGCAAAAAATTACTCAGAGTGATGCTATTTTACTTGGTGCTGTGACCAATAAAGGAAAAGAAGCGGCTTTAAAAGAACTTGCTCCGCATTTAAAAGAGAAAAACCTTGCCTATGTTGCTCCCGCACTTCAACTTCGCCAAAAGTTAGGTTTGTTTGCAAATATACGTCCTGTAAGATACATCTTTGGTCCGAGAAAACCTTTTCATTTTTGTGTTATCAGAGAAAATAGTGAAGGCCTTTATGCTGGATTGGATTTTCGGGGTATTTCTCCTGAAAAAGCCGTTTGGCTAAAACATCCAAATTTGACAAAATATGGGCTTGAGGAAGCTGCGTGGACAGTCCGTTTGCAGACACGCTTTGGTTTAGAGCGGTTATTTGAATATGCTTTTTCTTATGCAAGGAAATATAGCTTTAGGCGCGTTACTTTTGCTGATAAGCCCAATGTTATGCGAGAAAGTGGACAATTTGCTCAGGAAATTTTTGAGAAAATTGCGCAAAACTATCCGGAAATTGAAGCAGATATTCATAATGTTGATGCGGTTGCTTTGTGGATTGCAACCAAGCCAGAGCGGTTTGGTGTGATTGTTGCTGAAAACATGTTTGGCAATATTCTCTCTGATCTTGGCTCTGGGATAATGGGGGGATTGGGGCTTGCATCTCATGCGAATGTGGGGAGCGAGATTGCTTGTTTTGAACCTGTTCATGGAAGCGCACCACGTATTGCTGGACAAAATAAAGCAAATCCTTCTGCGATGCTTTATACCACGGCTTTACTCTTAGAGCATTTAGGCTTTAAAGATGCAGCAAAACAATTATCTGAGAGTGTTGATCAGGTTATTCGTGCTGGAAAAACCGTTACCTATGATCTTGGAGGTGTCGCCTCTACCCGTCAAATGGCTGAAGCTGTTCGCAATTCTCTTGTGAAGCCTGTCTTTGTTTGTCGTGCGGCGATTATCACTGTTGGTGATGAACTCCTTTCAGGACAATATTTGAATACGAATTTACAAGATTTAAGCCAAAGCTTGAACAAGAGAAATATTCAAGTCACACGTCATTTTGTTTGTGCTGATCAATTACAGCAAATCAGTGAGACTGTTGTTGCTTGTCTTGGACAAGAAGATCTTATCATTATCAGTGGGGGATTGGGACCAACATCAGATGACATAACACGCGATGGAGTTGCTCAAGCTGTAAAGCAGCCTTTACTACATCATGAAGATGTTTGGCAAACAATAAAAGGTCAATTACAACGATTAGGGATTTTGGTGGATAAGAGTAATGCGCGTCAAGCATTGTTTCCTGAGACAGCAACCGTGCTTGATAATCCTACAGGCACAGCACCAGGCTTTTATCTCTCTTGCGATGGAAGTACGCTTGTTGTTTTGCCTGGTCCACCATCACAGGCTCTTGCGCTTTTAGAGAATTATTTAGAACACAATGAGAAGAAATATTCTTCTGTATCGCGTGCGGGGTATGCATGGACTTTGATTGGAATTGATGAAAGTACAATTGCGCAGTGGGTGGATGATCATTTTGAAAATGAACCCTTTGAACGGCATTTTTTATGGAAAAGCCCCTATGTTCTTGTACAGCTTGTTGGTCAATCAGAAGCGCCCTTGGAACAACAGTTCGTGGAAGAATTTGAAAGTCATTTTCACCCCTATTTGGTTGGTGCAGAAGTTACTACTGCTTGTAAACAATTAGCAATGCACGTTGAGGTTCATTGGTCTGCCAATGATCCGCGGCTTTTAGAATATTTTCAGCCCATAGAAAAAGGTAAACAAGATATTCCACTGCTTGAGGTTGAAGTGAGCCTAGAGCCTTCTTTGGAGACATTAGAAAATCAAGCAGAAAGCCTTGGACATGCTACCATGGCTATACGGATGAAAGGTTATGGTGAGGATCATATTACTTTTCCCTATACGCGACCACTTTTAGGTGTCGTCTTACAAGAATATGCAGCTTGGGCTGTCTTAAAAAGAGTTTTGAAAACGGAGAAGAAAAAATGAACCTCTATGGGGACGTAACAATATTTCTTAAATTATTAAACGTTCTATTATAAGAAGTATTTTGATCATTTTCTTAAGTGGTTTTTATCTATAGGGTATTTTTTCTTTTGATGTGTCATTAAATGACTTTGATTGATTCAAGATTAAGAAAAACTTTACGATATTAGGTTCGCTACATTCAATATTTATAATGATTAATTATGATTATAAATCAATATATTATCTTCCATAGAGCTGATGACAAGGAATCCAGAGACTTCATGTGCCTCAAGCGTTGTAGATAATTGAGATTCTTTGTAAATCAAAAAGCGATGGTGTGAAAAGACAAGAAGTCGTGTCATTTACAGGAAAGTTTTGCAAATTTTATTGAACAATATGTCCGTGAAGAGTTTTATTGTGAACATGTGCCGTTCCGTGATCTGATAATAAATTGCTGTAAAGAGCTCATAAAATTTTTCCTTTAAGTTTTTGTGTGATTGCATGATCGTTGGGTGTTCGCTTCCGAGGGGCGATATTTTTCAATTTGATAACAGGAAGAACTATTTTTTCTGTAAGACGTGAAGATTTAATGAGTGATCATTTTACGCTTTTGTTTTCCTTTCGATTGGTAATTTGTAGGAATTTGTTTGGGGAAAAGATTTAATGCGGTGTATTTGTGAATGTGGTTAAAAACATTTTACGCGTGTGTGGGGGAGAAATAAAAATGTGTCTTAATTGTTGATAAGAGTGTCAATGTTTTTGATGAACAAATTTTAGGCGTAATTCTTAGTATCTAGATTAGGAAGTTCATTGCGAAATTTTTAACAGTTCGTGTCCTATCTGTTGTGGTGCGCAGTGGTCTTTTTAAGCAACAAAGAAAGGGCTTTTATGTATCAGATTGATTACAACAGTTATCGTTCTGTCAAGAGTTTTAATCGTCGCGTTCGTTTTCTCGTCATGCATTATACGGCTCTTGATTTTAAAGCCTCGATTATGGCGCTTACAGGAGAAAAGGTTAGTGCACACTATCTTGTTCCTGATCCTTCAGAGCAGACATATCGTGAGGCAGGCTTTAAGGACATGCGTATTTTTAATCTGGTCGATGAAAATGAGCGTGCATGGCATGCGGGTGTGAGTTCATGGGCTGGGCATAGTCATCTCAATGATGCGTCTATCGGGATTGAAATCGTTAATTTAGCGACGGGTCATTCTGAGTCTCCAGAAGAGACAGTTGGTTTTATGGCTTATCATGATGAGGGGGGGATATTTCCTCCTTATAATCCAATACAAATTGATGCCGTTAAGGAACTTGCCTTAAATATTCTTCAACGGTATCCCGATATTATGCCAACTGATGTGGTGGGACATAGTGATATTGCCATTGGAAGAAAAAGTGATCCAGGAGCAGCTTTTCCATGGAAAGAACTTTATAAGGCAGGTATAGGAGCATGGTATGATGATGAACTAAAAAGTCATTATCAAGAGCAATTCTCTAAGAACTTTCCACCCAAAGAAGATGTTTTGGCGAAGCTAAAATGTTATGGATATGACATTTCTGCTGCGTGTCCCCAAACAGGATACAAAGATTTGATCCGAGCATTTCAACTTCATTTTCGTCAAGAAAATTATGATGGGATTCTAGATGTTGAAACAGCAGCAATTCTTTATGCATTGGTTGATAAGTATTTTCCGTGAATTCAATGCGTTTTAATTGAAAATATGGCTTATGATTACGTGTAAGCCTTTTTATTATCAAGAGAGGCTGCTTTTTGCCAATGCGTTTTATGTAAAAAAGGCATTAATCGTGTAAAAAATCCCCTGTACGGTATAAGGCGTTTTATGAAAACATAACTCTGAAAGCTCTATGATTTGCAAAGATTAAATTTACTGTTTCTTTTCTTCCTTTAAAAACGCGTAAAGTCAAGATGTTGCGTATATGATGGCATGCTCCTTACGCAGGATAAAACGCTTCAAATAAAATGGACTTGTGTTGTATATTTCCATGCTTGTTTTAAAGCAATGTCTTTTAATGCGTATTACAACACATATTTTACAGCGACGTTTATAGAGAATATAATCTAAAATCCTCTATGAAGTGTATCCTCATTTTTATGCTTAATAAAAGTGCCTAGCACTATCGTACATTTTGTCAGATCTCAATGTTACTATAGCCCTTGGAGTTTAAAACGATTCATAAAAGGGTTTTCTTTACTCGTTTTTATTCACACGGCTCTCTCCGCTTGTTGTACAAGTGAAAGGTTTTGGTTGATTGAAACATGAAAAATAATAAATTATGATTATAAATCAATGTGATGTAGGTTCAGGAAAAATAGGGGTATTTACAGATTGCTCCTGATAGGGGCTTTATTCTTTAGAAGGGGAAGAGGTCAATTCATTTTTTGAAGATATATCGCTTTTCTCTTTTATTGCTTTAGGGAATATTTGCATCGTTTTGACAGCATGTTTCTTGATGATTAAGTTTTTTAATGAAGCCGTGTTATAAAACATTGTGTTTTAGAGTGTTGATAGAAGACACATTCAGGCATATCAAAAACACAATGATGTCTTGTTTTTTTCAATATTTTATCTGTTCAGTACAGAATTGACCAGAGAAGTTCATGACCTAAATTAACAAAGGTTAGAAGTAAATTGCTAAGAAAGACCAATTTGGTCATAAAGCAAAAGGGTTTGCTCATGCTTTAAAGGGCAAGGAAGAGATTATGTTTGAAGTGATGTGTAAACGCCCGTGTAAAGTGCTCTTATCAAGCATATCAGGGTTAATCTTCTGAGAGTAGTTTTATGAAACTAAGTCGTTTTTTTCCGAGAGACAAGACAATACGTATCAGGAAAAGATATTCATGATATTTGATTCCAAAAATAAAAACTGGCAAACCATGTTGCCAGTTTTTAAAAGCTGTAGCTTAAATAGGATTAGAATGAACGCTGTAAACGGATCATACCTTGAAAAGCACTTTTCTTATTGAATAAATGTTTTTCATCATTATTTTTATCCGTCACAACGCGATCATCATTCCAAGAAACATAGGTTAATTCAGGTGTAATCACAAATCCTGGAACCAGCGTGTATGTAATATTTACAGAAGTTGCAAAGGTTTTTACAGCACTATAAGAAACTTGAGCATTCAAATTTGCTTTTGGAGTAAGCTTGTAAGTGGCACCCGCCCAAGCAGCCCATTTACCACCCCAGTTTGCATAAATCGTTGTGCTTTGTCGTGATAATTCATTTTTTGTATTTACTGTGTAGTAATCAAGGCCATTTTTATAGCCAGCCATTACCCATAGATTGAAACGATCGTTGACATTGAAATCTGCACGTACTTTTCCAGCCCACTTTTTGTAGTAAGCATCATATGCTGCAACTGCTGAAAAACCACCCCATTTTTGCATGAACTTTATACCCAAAATCACATTCGGGGTGTAATTTTTAATTGCTTTACTTGGAAGAGTACCCTCAGTGATAGAAACAAGCTTATCATCTTTATCAATGTAGTATCCTGTTATTCCTGGAAGAGAATCTGCATTATTGCCTAATTCAGCGCCGATAATAGCAGAAAAGCCGGAATCACCATTAAAGGTGTAGGAAATAAAATTGGTGCGTGTTGTGCCGGCAGGCGCTATGCTGTCATCATTGAGAACATCTCCATAATCACCAGTCCAGCTGTTGAAAATTGTGTCATCAAGACCTACGCGAAAACCACCCAGTTCAATGTAAGCCGCGGCAAGCTTTGCAGCAGCGTTGTCTCTACCATCACCCCAGTTTGAATAAATTCTTGCATATGAACGAAGTGTTCCCATTTCTGTTTCAGAAGCTGCTTGAAAAACAAGGGTGAGCCGTGATGCGGCGCCGTAGGTTTTTCTTTTGTCTCTTAGTTCAGTTTCGGTTGTTGCATCGATATTATTACCGCCTATAAAATCAGTACGAACATTTCCTGATAAACGCATGCAGGTTTCTGTTCCAGGGATATAGAAATATCCTTTTCCGTAGGCATCACAAACGCGAATATATTCTACAGGTTCGGGTTCGGCGATAACTGTTGAAGCAGCATGTGCTCCAGAAATTGCTAAAAAAGCTGCTGTAGAGCTTAAAAAGAGGGATTTAATATTCATATGGGATCTCCGCGGTCCTGTTAAATTTCTTCTAAAGAGTACCATTTGCCTAACGCATTAAGGACAAAGACATAAGTAAAATACGCAGCACTTGTTATCTTAGCTATAACTAATCTTTTTAGAGTTTCAAATATGAAATTACCTTTTTGTAATATATATATGTACTATTCGAGATGCTGTGGTAAAAAAGACACAATTCTTGTTTTATTAACTTTTGCTCCCTATGGGATCAATAGGAGAAAAATTTTCAGATATTTGGGAAAAAAATCGAAAATGTCTTGAACTTTCTGTTGATACCATTTATGCCTCTCTGTTGGAGAGGTGGCCGAGTGGTCGAAGGCGCTCCCCTGCTAAGGGAGTAGGGCTCAAAAGGCTCTCGAGAGTTCGAATCTCTTCCTCTCCGCCATCTATTGTTATAAAAGCAGTTGATTGTGTATAGGAATTTTGTTTTCAGTGATTTGTGCTCATTTGCTTTTCTACCAATCTCAATTTTGTGAAGTTTTTTGATTGCTTTTCTTGCTAGGCGTTTTCTATCAGCTACTCTGCTATAGAGTGGTGCTATTTTATCTTCCTTCCATCTAAATTTATGTGCGAAATTGTAATACCTGTATTAGCAGCGCGTGTGGTTGCTCATTTTCTTAATTCCTGTGTTGATTTTTAATTTTATGTTTCATGAAACAAGTTACAAAAATTTCTTTTCTAATGGTGTAAACTAAAGCAAAACCAATGGGGGATATTTTAAGCGCAAGATGTTTCATGTAAATTGCTATTGTTGATAAAGGAGAAAGCGAAGCTCTGTTATAGCAATCACATTGACGTTGCATATTTTTTAGCTAAGGATTGCTTATTTATTTTATGGATATAGGGAGCAGCATGAACGTTTGTAAGAATAAGCGGCCGTAAAGCTAGATATGTTACGGATTTGGTTCTACAAAGTGTTTTTGATCTCCCTATGTCGTTTCAATCGTTTGGTGGCATATTTATTATTTTATGACGTTGTTTTACTAAGCTTTTGCTTTTGCGTGTCAATCAACACCTATTCCTTATACAACGGCATATTTGAGATCAATATTTAAGATGGTTTACTGCTTTATCGGTTATGTCAGCTTTTATATATCAAATAGGGGAGAAAATATTGTATATATCTGTTAGCGAGTTATTTCTAAAAACGGAAGGATCTTTTAATTTTGAAAAAAATATGAAAACGGAAAAGATGGAAATGAGCTCCCATTTTTATCATCATCTTATTAATTCAGTTTTACAAATTTCATGAATCTCTATGGTCGTGTCCTTTAAATAATGAAGATTGCGTATCTCACGCTTTTGTTTATTCCGTTGGGATTATGCCTCTCATATAAAAAGCATGTTCTAAACACAAATATACTTGTGTTGCCAATTTATGCACTTGTTTTAAAGAGATATCTTTGCAATGTGTATAAGCCCATTTTGCGACGCCACCTCGTAAATGGTATAAAACACAAAAGTTTCTGTGAGACACATAAAGCCTTATAAAGCCACACCATTTATATCCTTATGAAGATGCAAAGAGGCATATTATATATCTGCCTTCCTGTTGTTATAGATTTTAACTATGAGAGTTCATAATAAAGGCATTTTTTCTTTTCTAAATTGTTTTTATCTATACGGCTTTCTCCACTTATGATGTGCAAGCAAATGATTTTGATTGTTTCAACCATAAAAATAGATTTGAAAAGAAAGAATCTTACAATATTCAAGTTTGGTATATTATGATTATAAATCAATGTGTTGCTTTATATTTGCATTGTATATTGAAAGTTGGATGTGGCAATGCTCTCAAAAAAGTATCGATTTCTTTTAGAAGAAAACATTGTGGGTGAAATGTTATGGTTTTCCTCTCATAGAGACTTTTGAGAGTGTTTCATCCATCTCATGACAACCAAACCACACATGAAAAAAGTAATGGTCGGTAATATTAGGTAGTAAGATGGAGAAACTTTTGCAGGAAGAAAAGAAATAATACTCAATACTGTAATTGAAAATATTCTTCCGCTAAAAGAGACAGCACCAACAATACCGGAAATATGTTGCGTTTGTTTTTGGTTAAGTTCTGAGAAAAATAAGCTTTTTGCCCCGATCGGTACAGTGCAAATAAATCCATGGATTAAAGAGAAGGCGATGACTGATGCAGCAGTTTGATGGCTATGAACTAAAAAATAGAGCGCTATGCACATCAGAGCAGAAAAGAAGGAAAAATATTTTATAGAATTCTTATATTTTTTATCAAGAACATGATACTTAGACATCAGTAAATTTGAAAAATATTGTGCTGAAAAGGCTCCAATATGGCAGCACATCAAGACGAGCATTTGCGAACCGTTGAGGTGATGAATTTTTCCCCCTGAAAGTATTATAGGTTGCCAGAAATGATAAATAATCTGAATACCAGCGCTAAAAAGGCACATGAGGAAAATAAACCATGCTCCTCCTACTGTATTTTGAAATATCCAGAGCGTTTCCTTGGCATTGTGCAAGATTGTTTTTGTTTTGGACGTTTCAATTGTCGTTTTCTTTTCTTCAGGAACAATAAGGAATATCAAAAAAATAAATCCCATCATGAGGCATGAGATGATATATCCCATAAAATATTGTCCAGAGTAATAGATCGTTCCAATTCCTACAATCCCACTGAGAATACTTCCGAAAGAGTTAACCTGGTGGTAGAGATGAGCATAATGCGAAAAGTGATCCTGTTTATCGCCTAGAGAATGGTAAATCCATCCGTCAATGGCGCTGACAATGATGCAAATGCCCGCTGCATAGAGAATTTGCGCAATAATAAGTGCTGTCATATTGGGAGCTTGAAGGCATAAAATATAAAATACTCCTGTCATAAAGACCCCAGCCATAACGGAATATTTACGTCGATATCTGTCAGATAAAACAGCGCAGGGAAAATCAAGCAGCAGAATAGTGGTGGAAAAGACAACCTGAAGCAGAGCTAATTGCGCCAGACTAACTCCCATGGACATTAAAAAAATAGCATGGTAAACGCCGATCAGCATGCGGACAGCATTATAGGAGCCATAGTTGAGAGCAAGGGCGCGTGGTCTGTTCATTGTGTTGTTCCATAGATTGTACAATAAGAATTTCCACTGAAAAGAATATTTTTCTGTGAAAAGGTAGCGGTTTCATATCCCCATTCAGGGATCAGTGGAAAGCTGTTTTCCATAACCACCCCAAAATTAAAAAGGTCCCTTAGTCTATATGAGACTTCAAAGCGTATTAATGAGAGCAAATGATGCAATTTTAAAGTGATTATGAGGAGCAACATAAGCCTCATAAATGAGATTGTCATCTTTTGAGGGGAGTTGCTTGTGGGGCTGTTGCTTTCATAGCAATCATTTTGTCTAGATCTGTAAAATGATCCTAGGACGGCAAGATCATTGACATAATTAGAACTTATAGAGACTTGTTTATTTTTTATATACCATTTACTGATCCATTCTCTTTGCTGATCAGGTGAAATAGCACAAATGATCCATAAATCGGTTTTTGGTAATTTTTTGATATCTTTTTTTATAGTCATCAACATTTGTAATCCCCCCCCCTTTCTTTCTGACTGTTTCTCCGTATCACTTTACGTCTAAAAAAGTTTTTTTCAGAATTCATCTTTACTTTATTTATTAAAAATTTATTAAAAAGATTGTCTCGCAAGGTGCTTTTTGATCACATCATTACGATTAAGAATTAAATTCCTGATATAAGAGGAAGGGTGCATGATATATTGTGGCTAAATACATAAATCCCTCCGTATCCTGAAATGATGATTTCCTTTTGCAAAACAGTATCTTGAATAGACGCTCGATAACCATTACTTTGATCATGGAAATGATAACCTAAAAGAGTGCTTATGAGTGCTTGAAGATATTCTTTAGATATTACAGACAGGACAAGAAAATAGTTTAAAAAAATCAAACGTGGGATGAAAGCTTTCATCTTATGATGGGTAATGGTGAATTTTAAACTTCATCTACTGTTTTTTTGAGCTACTGTGCTGTAAGAAAGATCAAACTCCCCCAATTCATGTCTCTAATTTAGATCATTGATCATAAATATTATATACTGTCTTTTCAAATTATAACTTTGCTCATTGTTTGTCTTCACTGATTAAATCAACATTTCTCTAAAAATGCCGCTTGAGAAAAATGCATTCTATCAGTTTAATACTCTATGATCTTTTAATTAATTTAAGGAAGATAGCATAAAATATACGATAAAAAATGAATAAATTTTAATCTTTGTAAAAAACACAAACTTTTTACTGCTGCTGATAAAAAACAAAGCTATATTAAAAGTAGCCTTTATACCCTTCAATATCATTGGTTGTGTTTATCTGTTTTGTCTACTCATTATTTCACCATTGTTAATATGATTGTTAATCAAAATGTCATTTTTGAATTATTTATAGCATCGTATTAAACTCTTTTAAAGTCATGGATAAAAGATTAAATTACTCCTCTAGAGATATAAAACTAGATAGAAAATTCCATGGCTACTCTGTTGAATAAATTAGTTTTTATAGATTTACTCTATGTGTAGCGTATTTAATTGTTGTACAACTTATCATTTTTTATTTTTATTGTAGATTATTTAAAATAGATTTAATAAATTTCATTATGAATATTTTGATATGAATTTATATGTCTATTTAAATTGTTGTGTTCAGAGAAAAATAAAAAAATGTTTACAAAAAAAGTTCTGTTTAGAGAAGGCTTATTGCTTATCATATTTTTGCTACCATATTTTTTGTCTACCTCGCATGGCTATACGGGTATAGATAAATTATTTTGTTCCACAGTGGTTAGGGAGCGCGATGATGCTGTTCAAAAGTTGGATTCAGTCAAGTTTGAAAAAGAAAATGCTGAACGGGGATGGAGCGATACCGTAAAAATATTGAATGTGATGGTAGATGACTTGAAGAGAATAGCTCTTGAACAGCAGGAACTCTATTTGGCATTGCTGAAAAATATGCCAAACAACAAACAACTTTCTTATAAATATCAAACAACTCTAAAACGCAATGCTGCGGTTTTTGAGCGGATCGAGAAGGTTTTGACTATATTTGAGCATGTTGAGAAAAGGACAGAAGCCTTTCGAGGGCTAGGTGAAGCAAATAAGCATAAAGATCAGTCTCAAATGTTACATTACTTAGAAGTGATTTCTGAACATCATGGACATGTTGATAGACTCAATAAAGAAGTTGAAAGGCTCAATCACGAAGTTGATAGTTTAAACAATAGGCTTCAAAATTTGAAGAAAATATCTCGATAAGAAAACAGCAAAGTTGTTCATTAATGCAAATGAGGAAGAATGCATGAGATGATGAACAACGATTTCATTGAAAAAGGAATGAACGGTGGGATTTGCAATAGTACTCATCATATCCGTTATGGTTATTATAGGGACTCTTTGTTTTTTGTGTAACAGAAACTGTCAAAGAGCGGAAAGAGATAGATGGAAAAGATATGGAGAATCACCAGAAACACGCTCCGAAAATGAAAGAAAAAAATGAGACCAGTATGACAATACAAGAAACATAACCATTTCATGAGACGCTTTAAAATCCAGATAATAAGGTTTTGGGAGTCTCTCCAGCATTTGATAAAGAATCTGAAGTTTTAGCGTTTAAAGAAGTTATGGTCCTTTCATCGAAGGACTATAAAATAATCATCTGCATATTTGTTATCATTTTGGCAGTAGACTTTGTTATCCAGATGTTGGATAAGGTCATTATCCAAGTATTGGATGGGGGCAGAGAGTTTGATATCTTTACTTTTATATGTATTTTTAGCTTATTTATTTTGATCTGTTGTTTTATGGCTATCCCGATTATTTTAATTTTACACAATACGATTGAGGAAAAAATTGAAAAAAATACTTCAGCAATATAAACAGATTTGAAATGAGAGAATCTTACAATATTCGGGTCTCTCATTCAATATACAAAACAGTAAATTATCATTATAAATCAATGTGTTGTGTAATAAAGCCGATACATTTGAAGCAGAGTTTGACGATAGTGGCAATGATTTAGAGGTTCCCTCAAGCAATAGTGCGTTACAGGTGATCTTTGGTTATGAGAACAGCATCAGTGCCTTTATGGGGCGTTTTGTTGTGGAGTCAGTGGTCAGTTGTGGGGGCAGTGATGGAGAGATTTTGCGCCTTTGTGGCAAAAGTNGTGGTCAGTTGTGGGGGCAGTGATGGAGAGATTTTGCGCCTTTGTGGCAAAAGTGCCTCGATGCGTAAAGAGCTCAAAGAACAGGTGAGTGAACATTTTGATCACAAAACTGTTGGTGAGATTGTTGAGACACTTGCCAAACGTCATGGCTATCAAGCAAAGGTCAGTCCTCAGTTCACTCAACAAACTTTGCCTTATGTGATTCGTACAGATCAATCGGCTGTTGATTTTTTAACCCGCCTTGCCGATCGCATGCGGGCACGTTTTTTGATCAAGGACAATAAGTTTTTATTTTTAAGCGGTGACAATTTACCAGCACTCGAACTTCATAAGCACGACTGTTCCAACTGGGAATTTACCCTAGAGCCACGTACGCAATATGGCACCATTGAAGCTTCTTATTTTGATCGCTCAAAAGGGCAGCAATGCCAAGTCAAACATCCGACAGGGTTTAGCGGTCCCGTGCGGCGTTTACGGACCTGTTACACTTGTGAGGAGGAAGCACGAGCTGCTGCTGCTTCCGAGTCGGACAGGTTGTGTCGTGCTGTAGGCAGTGGTTCTTTGACCCTTGAGGGACGCCCTGAAATCATGGCGGATCAACCTCTTTTATTGCAAGGGTTTCGTGGGCAAATCAATGGGCCATGGAAAGCCGCGACCGTCACCCACTGCTATGAAAAACAAAGTGGATACACCACAGAAATTACACTTGAAGCACCAAACAAGGGAAAAGAGGCAGGAGAAAAGGAAACCTCTGAGTGACAGAAAATCAAAGGGTCATGTTTACCCTTTGATTGGTGATGAAGGGCATTTAGAGGAATAGGGACAACTTGTCCCAATTGCTAAAACGAGAAATAGGATCAAGTTGATCCAATTGCATGAGTACAGAAATAGGGTAATGTTTACCCAATTCCTTAAAGGAGCAATGGTGCAAACATTGCACAATTGCAGACTGAAGAGCAATTTGGTCAAGTTGATCGAATTCCTTAAACGCTTCTCTTATTTAATAATGTCCTGAATAATGTGCTTAGGATACAGAAAAATCATCAGTCAATTTATGCTAAAAGAGGTGAACACATCTTATATACGCTTTATATCCGCTGCTTCTCAAATAATACGATTCCAACTCAATGATTGATCATCTCAAATTGCGATTTTGAGCAGAAAAGAAAAAGAGGCTTTAAATGATCTTTGAAAGGCCTTTGAAGACCCTTTGAGAACCCCTTAAAAACTCTTTGAAAAAAATAAATTGGTACAAAACCTAGTGGCAAAATATACAAAACCTGCTGGCAAGCTACACTGGCAAGCTACACTGGCAAGCTACACTACACAAGCTACATACATACAACTGGCTGGGGAACTTGGATTCGAACCAAGATTGACGGAGTCAGAGTCCGCTGTTCTACCATTAAACTATTCCCCAATAAGCCAATTTTACCATTTCTAGCAGATTCTATAGTGTAGGCAAGTGCAAAAAATCTTTAGATTATCAATAATAAAGAGCGATAGGGATATCATTATAATCCCAGTAGTGGCGGTCTCAATGTTTTAGCATATAGCAATAAGCGAATAAACACATATAAATAGAGCACACCGTGAACGGAAGCATCACAAACTCTTGTTGAAATATTCTCTATATAGGCATACTTTGTTAAAAGACAGCTACTAAATCATGGAGAATTAATGAGTAATATTTCCACTTATCCTGTTCCCCCAAACCTACAGTTAGTATATGTCTCAAATGTAGAATATTCTACTGCTTTTTACAAATTCATCTTCAAGAAAGAACCTGTATTCATCTCGCCACGTTATGTTGCATTTGCTTCTTCAGGTGACGCACTCTTTGCTCTCTGATCTGGGGGCGATGCGCCTGAGGAAAATGTGCCTCGTTTTTCAGAAATCGGCATTATGTTGCCTAAGGGAGAGGATGTAGATAAGCTCTATGCGGAATGGAAAGAGCAAACCACTGTTGAGATAAATGTTTTGAAGGAACCGTATACTGATGTATTTGGACGTACCTTCCTAATCAAAGATCCAGACGGACACATTATTCGTGTTTGTCCACTGGATTTAAAAGCCTGAGATCCGATGTTTAATCGTCTGAATTATAATACCTGAATTATAATAATTGTCTGTTTCCAAAACCTATAAGCTATGCACGCTAGGAGGCTTACTTACGACGCGTGGCTTATCCGTTCGGTGCTGTTCCATTATATTCAGCCCCACAACTTGCCTGTTCCCACAGGCGGCCTCATTGGCTTGGACATCAGTCGGCGTTATTGCATGGCCAGTGATCAGTACCTGTAAATCATAGAAGCTATCCCTCATCGCCTTATGTGGAGTCTTTTGTTGGAATGGGAGGAATATTCTTTACAAGGAAATTGATATCTTTATGAAGTTAAAAAGGTACTGTACATAAAAACTAATAAAATCAATACATTAAGTGCAGTTATTTTGTATAAACCCACTTAAGAATCCATACTTTTATGCATGTTTGAATTGATCATTTTTTATATAAGATTGCCATGGATGAATAGACCATAAAAAGCAAATCATGATGCAAATATTATAACGCATGGGTGCATTCAAATGAAATGAAAAGCGGTTATCATTCATAACAGGTCATAAATTTTATGATACGTTTTTATCACAGCACAAATCACATTGTTTTAAATTTCAGTCGTTTGGAATTATCGATAACATAAATTGTATACATTTAAGAATGGGATGTGTTTTGCTCTTTATTTGAGTGCAACCTTAAAAGGAATAATCGTTTGAAACTATCATAAGCTTATGGATTGAGTTCATAAAGATTGCATAAAAGAATTTAAAGACAAGATCGTTTTTAAAAACGCTTACTAAAAAGTTAGTAAATGATAGGCAGGCATTATATGGATACTATCATCACAATATAGAATGAAAATCACAATGTTATGTCTTATGAAACTGAAAACCTTTTAATGATATAACGCAAGCAAGCGAGCAAAAAACGTTTTAAAAGTTACAGTTTAAAAATACGAAACCAAATGAGCTCCCCCCAAATTGGGGGGCACCTATTGAAAAAAAGATGAGGCAGCAAAATTCAAAACCATTGTAACATCTAAGGCATGGGATTTTATTCAATTTTGAGTCAAAAGCTATAATGTTTAAAGATGGCTCTATTCTAAAGATAATGCCTCCAAAATTGGATTGGTTGATTTTGCCAACTCAAATTTGAGCTGGTTAATTTGCAAAGAAGTTACATTTGAGTGCAAAATGAAAAGATACTTATGAAAGCCTTATTGAGAAGACATTCATTTAAGATGCATTTTCTTTTGATTGGATTGATAAAGTTACTAAGCTTTTATAGGCTCTATAATGCTAATGAATGATATCAAAATCATAGCTATCATTTACGTTTCTTTTGATAAGTTTTCATATTTCTAATAGAGCACTTGCAATATGATACGTTTTGTATATATGCATTCATTACTCCATTGTGGATGATTCATTCGAATCTTATAATCAATATCTGAAAGCCGCGTCATATCATTTGGCACGGCTTTCTTTTTTTGAATTCTCTTTAGATAGGTTTATAGCTATTAGATAAGGCGTTCCCATAAACATAGCCAGATATACGTGTATTACTATGGAAAGGATTTATTTGCGAGAGGATTACCAGACGATGTTTGCTTTGCTTGTGCAATTAAAGGGAAAGTCAATGATGTGCCTCAGATCCGAAAAATCTTTAGCCAATTTAAGATAAAAGAGGTTGGCACATCTTATACATGTGGTTCAAAGAATCCGCACCGGCTCAAGAGCTTATCATCTCAAATTGCAATTTTTAGAGGAAGAGAAAAATATGCATTAAAGGGATTTTAAATAACCCGTGAACGTTTTTGAAGATCCTTTGAAAAAAATAAATTGATGCAAAACCTGCTTTCAAATTATACAAAACCCGATGACAAGCTACAATCATTAAATACTGGCTGGCATTAAATACTGGCTGGCATTAAATACTGGCTGGCATTAAATACTGGCTGGGGAACTTGGATTCGAACCAAGATTGACGAAGTCAAAGTCCGCTGTTCTACCATTAAACTATTCCCCAATAAGCCAATTTTACTATCCCTAGCAGATTCTATAGTGCATGCAAGCGCAAAAAATCTTTATGATTATCGATAATAAAGAGCGATAGGGATGTCATTAATTGTTTTGATTTGAATATCGACATCGTAAATGTCTTTAAGAATTTCTGGTTGCATAATTTCTTTTGGAGTCCCACAATAGGCCGCTTTCCCATTTTTCAATGCAACAATCATATCTGAGTAAGATGAGGCAAAATTAATATCGTGCATAACAATAAGAATGGTTTTTTTCAGTTCATCAGCTGTGCGGCGTAACTGCTTCATCATAGAAACGGCATGTTTCATATCCAGATTGTTTAATGGTTCATCTAAAAGAAGATAATCAGTGTCTTGGCAGATAACCATGGCTATAAAAGCGCGTTGACGCTGACCGCCAGAAAGCTCATCTAAAAAACGGTCTTTTAAATCTTGTAAGCCGAGATAGCGTAGCGCACTGTCGATAAATTGTTTATCTTCATGTGTATACCAGCCTTTTGAATAAGGATAGCGTCCGAAACTTACTAAATCGTACACGGTTAAGCGAAAAGACAAAGGATTTTCTTGACGCAGAATTGAGAGTTTTTGAGCCAAAATATCGTGGGGCATTTTATCAATATCAAAGCCGTCGATATGAATTGTACCATTATGGTGTGGCAAAAGACGTCTTATCAGCATTAAAAGAGTTGATTTTCCGGAACCATTGGGCCCAATGAGAGAAATAATCCCCCCTTTTGGAAGATGAAGGCATAAATTATCGATAATCAATCGTGCTCCGTAAGCCTTGGAAAGATGATTGATCTCAATCATTTTAGTTTTCCCTTCATCAGTAACATTAAGAAAACAATACCCCCACAAAACTCAATGATAAAACTTAAACGCCCTGCCATATGAAAAATTTGTTCTAAAATAAATTGTCCCCCCACCAAACAAATAATCGCTAACAATATTGCAATCGGCACAACAACACTGTGTTTTGCTTGAGGAGAAAGTTCATAGGAAAGGTTGGCAACTAACAGTCCAAAAAAGGTGACGGGGCCTACTAATGCGGTGGAAATGGATACGAGAATGGAAACAAAAATAAGGACAGCTGTCGCACTTTTGTGGTAATTAACGCCAAGATTGAGGGCATTTTCACGTCCCAAAGCCAAAATATCAAGAAGATGACGGGAATGCCATCCAATCAGACTCACAATGAAGACAATGATTGTGGCAAAGCTTATTAATGGTGTATTGAATTTATTAAAATTTGCAAACATAATATCCGTTAAATTCATCATTTGGTCTGGATTTAGTTGCAATTGCATAAACATCCGTAAACTGAAAAAAAAGCCGCCTAAAACAACACCGATTAAAAGCGTCAAATGAAGCCCTTTTAGGCTTCCTGAAAAGAGCCAGCGAAAAAGGCTTATTGAAAAAAGAATAAGAATGAGGGCTTCAAGAACAAGCTGTCCTTCTTCATTCAAAAAGGGTAAAGAAAGAGAGCCTACAAAATACATTAGGGCAGTCTTTATTAAAATATAAAGCTGATCAAATCCCATAATTGAAGGGGTAAGAAGACGGTTATTAACGATTGTTTGAAATAAAACCGTAGAAACGCTTATTGCGTAGGCAATAAGAAGCAGAGAGGAAAGTTTTGTAAGACGAAATTTCCATGTATAAACATTGATATTCCATGTCATGTAAAGACTAATGATAGTACATGCTATGATGATAAGTGTTGTTAGTACACATATTGTTTTTCTTCTTTTATCCAAGACGCTTTCTCCAGCGTAAAAGCAGTATCATAAAAATAAAACTACCGATTACACCCATTATGGTGCTGATGGGAATTTCAAGAGAGGGATGAATTATTCGTCCTAAAAGATCACAAATCAAGACCAATCCTGCACCGCTGATGGCCACCCAAGGAGCGGTATAGCGCATATTATCTCCCATGAAACTTGAAACAATATTTGGAATAATCAACCCAACAAAAGGAATACGGCCAATGGTACAGACAACAACAGCAGTGATTGAGGCGACAATAAAAAGACCAAAAAACATGACAACACGATAATTCAATCCAAGGTTGTTGGTTAAATCTTCTCCCAAACTTGCAACCGTAAAGCGATCAGCAGTACAATAGGCTAGAATACAAAGGGGAAGGGATAACCATAAGAGCTCATATTTTCCTTCAAGAACCATCGCAAAACTGCCAAATAAGTAAGCTTGAAGAGAAGGGAGTAACATTTCATAATCTGCAATGGCATTGGTTAAAGAGCCAATAATATAGCTTAGCATAATCCCTGTAAGGGGTACAATGAGAGCAGATTTTAGAGGAATGCGTCGCAATAAAAACATAAAAAGTAAAGTGCCTGCCATGGCAAAAATTGTCGCAACGACCATTTTTCCTAAAACAGGAATATCGGGTAAAAAAATCATAATAAAAAGAATGCCAAGGGAAGCAGATTCAATGGTTCCAGTGGTTGATGGCTCGACAAAGCGATTGCGTGTCAATAGTTGCATAATCATGCCTGAAAGTGCAAGTGCTGCGCCTACTAAAAGGATTGCAATGGTACGAGGAAGACGTGTTTGCCAAAAGATAAGCCACGCATGGGGATCGGCTGCGAAAAGGTCAGAAGGTGTGACATCAGAATAACCAACAAAAATGCTGAGGATCGACAGGAAAATTAGAAGTGTTATGGTTATCCAGTAATTCTTCACGTTAAATCATTTTCTAACAAAATCTACAAAAAGCAAAGACTGCTTAATAAACAACCTCTGCTTTTAAATTTTATTTATATAGCAAGCAAGCTCTTTTGTACGCTTATTTGCTCTTTGTAAAGGCTTCATTGATCTGCTGTGCGGTTTCAATGAGTGCCGTTAAACCACCATTTGCACGATACCAGCTCCAAGAGTCCAAATAAATAATTTGGTTTTGTTTGCTCGCTGTTGTGCGGTGAACAAGCTCATTGTTGAGCAATTGTGCTGCGGATTGTCCTTCCCGTCCAATGGCTGCATCGCGATCAATCACTAACAACCAATCAGGATTGGTTTCAAGAATGAATTCAGGAGAAATGAGTTGTCCATGTTTTTGCACGGTAAGTTTATCGGTTGCAGGGGCAATTCCAAAAGCGGAGTGAAAAATATCGAAACGTGATTTTGGTCCGAAAGCACTGATTTTTCCACCAGAAGTCATGAGTATGAGCCCAGTGCCTTTTCCTTGGGTATTTTTACGGACTTCAGCAAAAGCTTCATTGAGTTTTGCAATTTCCTGTTCTGCTTCTTGTGTTTTGCCAAAAATTTTTCCAAGGATAGACACATTTCGTTTAATATCTTCAAGAGAATTTTCGTTTTCTACTGTTAGATCAATTGTTGGAGCTATTTTGGATAAATCTTTATATTTTGCTTGAGTTCTGGAGGAAATAATAATCAAATCGGGTTGAAGAGTGGCAATTTTTTCATAATCTGGTTCAAAAACGGTTCCAATTCTTTCATATTTTTCATCATTAAATTGTTGCAGATAGGAAGGTTTTTTTCCTTCTGGAAGGCCGATAACGGCTTTGATACCAAGGCGATTCATATTATCTAGCGAAGCAAGATCAAATACAACAACCTTTTGCGGAGAAGCGGGAACAGAAGTCGTGCCTGAAACATGATCAATCGTTACATTTGTCTGGGTACTGGTATTTGCAATACTCGTATGAGTCCACAAAACCGTTGCAAAGCTGATGGCAACCAGTAAAACAGAAGTCATCCATTTCATATATTTTATCATCGTGATTTTATCCTTTTATCTGATATTACAAGGGGTTGTGCAATTAAAAACCTTAACTTAGGTATCTTTATGCACAAAATGAAGCTTAAATAAATAACACTATGTTGTAAAGTTGACTTACATATGTTACAAATTGTTCACTTACCTCATTTTCACTTAATTCTAGTGTTTTTGCAACATTATTTAGAAAGTTTGACATATGATCAATGTATTTAAAAAGCGTACACGTTTGTACGCACTGACAGCGAGCGCTCTTTTCCTTTTACAAGGTGTTGATGCTTCTATAGCGAGTAGTGGTGTTCCTGGTGGTGTTCCTGGTGGTGTTGGTGTTGGCGGTGTCCCACAGGGCGTTGGTGGTAGTGCCAATGCATGTAATGTAGCGGATAATAGAGATGATAAGAACCCTTTATCACCTATTGTTTGTAGTGATAGAAAAAAACACTCAATACGTAATAGTACGATTGTGGTGAAGAAGAAGGGTGATACTGCTGTAACAGCGGGATGGATTGGTGTTAGTGGAGAAGATGATGTTGCAGGACCAGAAGAAGCTACTGAACCGACAATTATTGAATTGAACTCTTCATCTCTTAAGAATGAACCTGGTTCAGAGATTGTGTCGGTTAAAGGTCCACAGTATGGGAGCGCTGTATATGCATCACAAGATGGAGTGGTCAAATTGCAAAACTCATCGATTCGTGATTTTGACACTGGGATTTACGCTTTATTTGGTGGAAAGGCCATTATAACAGGAGGGACAATCTCTAGTGTAAATATGGGTGTTGAGGCTGCGCATGAATCACTTATTCTGTTGAATAATACAGCGATTACTGTGTCGGGCTCACAGGCGGGAAATGATGAAGAGGGAAAAGAGGTAATGGGTTTGCGTGCCAGCAATGGAACAGTAATAGATATGAAATTGGGGAAGGTTATTGTCCCGACAGGTGGATCTGTAGTTGTGGCAGAAAACGGAGGAATCATTCAATTAGATAAAGTTAGTGTTACAATTGATAGCAGCAAATCTGGCGCTGCAGGACAGGGATTGAGTAGCTTTTTATTTACAGATGTAGGTTTTATTTCCTTTAAAAATGGAAACATTAATCATTCAGATTCTGTTGGTGTATGGGTCTTTGACAATGATGATGAAGATTCTAACAATGTTCAAAGAAATAATGATACAAGAGTGAGACGTATTGAAATAGATGATCCTAGTAGCGAGTTTCTTGCTTCTTCGGAATATGCTAGCTATCTTATACCCAAAATTTTAGGCCAAAAGACAAGGACAGGAGTCGGTGAAGAAAGAACCGATGAAGTGGACTTTAGGATTAGGGCTTCTGTAAAATCTTCAACTATTAACTTGAGTGGTGAAAGGTCTACAGGCGTATATTTTGATAATCAATACGAGGATCCAGAAGAGAGCCGATCAAAAAGTAATCAATTACAAAATAAGGAGTCTTTAGTTTTTTTGCACAACACTACTCTTATGGTTCCAGATGGTACAGCCATTTTAGGTAAGAATATGAGAGGCTCTGTCCTTATAGATAGCGGATCGAAAGTGTCTGGTAATTCATTCTTACGAGCTGAAGCTACGTCTGAAGTGTCGGTTTTTGTTCATGATTCTATAGTTCGCGGTGAAGCTTATGTTGAAAAAGGTTCTCAGGGTAAGATTTTTTTATTCAATGAATCGCAGTGGCATGTAACGAAAAATAAATTTGGAAAGCCTCAAGATAGGGGGTGTGAGGATTCATGTGTTTCATTTTTAAAACTTAACAATTCTGCTATTGGGCTTTTGCCTTTAGGAGATGAGAATCAACAAGATTATAGTTATCCAATGCTTCGGATAGGAAATGGGGAAGGCACAGTTTACACCGCTTCTGGGGATTCTTATATTTATTTCGCTGCATTGATGCAGGCTAATACATCAGAGGATTCTCAACTATCTGGTAGGCTTTTAATTCATGGTGATGTTTCTGGTCAAACTAAGGTGCATGTGCTTACACTGAAACCAAATGGTGAGGGTCGGCGAGGTCGGAGTGCTAAAGCTTATAAACCTCAGAGTATTTCAATTATTCAGGTTTATGGGGAGGCGAGCGAAGATTCTTTTAAACTGAATGGTGAGTATGTTACGATAGGCGGTTTACCTTATCAGTATGTTCTTCGTGCTTATGGTCCAGCTATTCCTTCGAAAATGCAGTATTTCGATAATACATTAATTAAAAATAGTAGAAGTGTTTGGGATTTTCGTTTAGAAGATAAACAATTGCCTTATGAGCGTAATTCTCTTTCTTTCGTAGGTGACAATAGGGAGAGGGCGAGAGTAAAGACTTCTTCCGTGCCATCTCGTGCAACTGTGGGAAGTGAGGTAGATAATTCTGCTGTAGGATCAAATCTTCCATCTGAAACTTCTGAAGCTAGACTACCTAATCAAGTTATTACTTCTGATGCGAATGAAACCTCTGCATTACTTAGGAGTTCTGAGACAGAGGAGGCAGATTGTACAGACGGCGGATATGATAGATACGTAGAGATTGGAGAATCTGAAGCTGTAACGTCTCTTTCTTCTCCTACTACGTCTTCTGTTATTTCTGCTGTATCTGAGGAGGGCGCACCTACTGATCCGGGGAGTGCTGGAACATCTGAAGCTGTAACGTCTCTTCCTTCTTCTACTACGTCTTCTGTTACTTCTACTGTATCTGAGGGGGACGCATCTACTGATCTGAGGAGGGCTGGAACATCTGAAACTGTAACGTCTGTTCCTTCTTCTACTACGTCTCCTGTTGTTTCTGCTGCATCTCAGGAGGGGGCATCTGCTAATCTTGCAAGATCTGAGACATCTGAGTATAGCGTATATACTGTTTCATCTCCTTCATCTAGAGATAGAAGTTCGTTAAATTTAATGCCTTCAGGAGCTGATTCAGCTGCGAGATCTGATCGAGGTAAGATTTCTGTGATATCGACAGATGGGATTTCTGTATCATCTGGGCACACTATATCGAATAGGCTTCCATCTATAAAATCAGCAGCTTCCAGAAAGCCTTCTTCTGAGGTTTCTGTAACACCTGTTGCATCTTCTAGTCTAAATTCAACTGCTTCCATGAAGCATTCTACTTCTGAGATTTCTGTAAAACCTGTTGCCTCTTCTGGAGGAGCTGTTGGACGTATTCTTTTGCTTAATAATCCTGGTAAGGAAACGGTTTCTTCTACATGTGATGCCACACAGGATAATGGTGAGAAGGGGGCGCAAACTCCTTATTCGTGTAGTGATGGTAAATCACATACAGTGACAAATCTTACACTGAAAGCAAAGGATAAAACTCAACATTCTATGCATGCACAGAATGAAAATACAGTTATTAAGTTAGAGAATGCTACAATTATGGGGGGGGATGATAACAAAAGCAATGTTGATCTTACTAAATTACAGGCTGTGAGTGCTGTTCTTGCAGAAGACAATGCAAAAGTTGTTTTGGAAAAAAACTCAACAATTACATCTTCTGTAATTGGGCTTGAAGCTCAAAATGGTGGAAAGGTTATGATGACTGGTGGATCAGTTAATGCGCATTATGTGGGCGCTTTGGCGGGTTCTGGATCATCTGTTAATTTAAAGGATACGAGAATTAACGTGACGGGGGATTTGGCTGTGGCTGGTTTGGTAAGTCAGGCTGGTAAGGTGTCTATGGACTCTGGGGCTATTACTTTGGAAAAGGGAGTGGCTGTGAGGTCCGAAGCTGGGGGAAGCGTTGAGTTAGACAAAGTTAATATTACTGCGAAAAAAGGACAAGGTAAGTTAGATTTTGCAGATAACTTTGGGCGTGCAGCTTTGCTGTTGAGTGATAATGCTTCTGTTGTTTTTAAGAATGGGAGTATTGTGACTGATGCTCATGCTTTGTGGATTATGAAGTCTGATGATCAAGTGGTTGAGACAGGCTCTTCTAGGGGAAGGAGATCCTCTGAGGTTCGTCCTACGATGAATCATGCAAATATCGAGTCTTCAACTGTTAGGGTGGAAGGTGACGGAGTCTACGGCATATATTTTGATGGACTAATACAGAAAGAAGAGAGTCAACAAAATCGAAGTAAGGATTTAGCAACTGAGAAAACAAATGTTGTTAAGCGGAGTACTGTATCCAAACAGGAGAAAACACCTATAGGTGTAACAGGGGCAATTTCGTTGAAAAAAACTGATTTTGAAGTTGCAAATGGTATAGCGATCTATGGTAATAATTCTGTTGGTCATGTTTCATTAGAAAATAAGACAACTCTTGCTGGTGACTTGTTATTAAGAGCCGAGAATGGTTCGAATATATCGGTATCGGTTGATAGTTCTATTGTTAAAGGTGATGTTCGCATTGATAAAAGTTCTTATGCAAAATTAAACTTGGCTAATAGTTCACAGTGGATTCTAAAAACAAGTACGCAGAAGAATTTAGGTACTCTAGATTTAGGATGTGGGGATTCATGTATTTCTTTTGTAAGTCTTGTAAATAGTGCTATTAATTTTGCACCTTCGGAATCTGAAGGAAAATATCAGACTCTCCATATTGGAAATGGGAAAGGAATAGTTTATGCGGCACAGGGTGATGCTGTAATTTATCTCAATGCACGTTTAAATCCTCGTGATCCGAGTGATCAGCAAGTTACTGATCGGCTTGTAATTCATGGTGATGTTTCTGGAAAAACAAAAATACATGTACGAGGTGATGCGGGCAATGTAGGAGATGGTAAAGCGAATGCCAAGATTGCTCATACTGTTTCAATTATTCAGGTCTATGGTCAAGCAAAGAAAGACTCTTTCCAACTCGATGGCAATTATGTTGCACTGAGAAACTCACCTTACAAATATACTCTTCGTGCTTATGGTCCAGAAGCGACTTCGAAACAGGAGCATGTTCAGCAGAAATTTGTTAAGGATGGTGGAGAATTTTGGAACTTCCGTCTAGAAAATCAGTATGTTAAGTCTGTTGGATCTGCTGCCCTTCCTGAACAATTTGTAAGGTCTGTTGTTCCACAGGTTCCAACTTATCTTGTCTTGCCTAATAGCGTATTCCACGCTGGTTTGATGGATATTAGCAATCAAAATAAGCAATTGGAGACGTTGCGGATGACTTCTACAGGAATGGTAGAGGTTCGTGAAAATCCCGCTTTATACTTGCGCGGCTATGGTGGAAGTTACCGTTATGCTTCAGATCTTTCCGCACTTGAATATGGTTATGACGGCGATCTTAGTTATAATGGTGTAGAGGCAGGTGTTCTGCTGCAAGCTATTGAAAATGCTGACAGTGCTATATCCTTTGGCGTTATGGGAACTTATGGAAAACTTTCTCTGCAGCCTTTGAATGTTGAGCAAAGCCAGAAGAGTGCATTTGATAAATGGACTGCTACGGTATATGGTAGCATGCAGCATAATGCTGGCTTCTATGTCGACGGTCTTTTATCCTATGGTCTGTTTAAAGGCGATGTTCTCACCCTTGCACGGGGTAAAACAGCAACATTAAAAGGTAATCCTTTGAGTGTTTCTTTAGTTGGTGGTCAGACAATTGCGACAGGATATAAGGGTTTTGTCTTTGATCCGCAGGTTCAGGTTGTGTATCAACATCTCCAGTTTAATAAAGCTTGTGATATTGACAATTTTGATATTGAAATGGGTAACCTTAATCAGTGGGTAGCACGTGTTGGTGGACGCTTAACCAAGATTCCTACAGGTTCTGAAGGCGTGAATGCTATTGCTTTCTATGGTAAGCTTTATCTTGCTCATGGTTTTGAAGGAAAACAGTCTGTGCATTTCAATGATGCTTTCAAGTTAGGAGCTTTTGGTTCCTCTATAGAGGCTGGATTAGGTTTTAATGCCAAATTGTTGCCACAGTTCTCTCTGCATGCTGATATTCTCTATCAACATAAGCTTAATAAGGCTGGTTTTTCGGGAACAAGTTTTTCCGGAGGAGTACGTTATCAGTTTTAATATAAGGTACACTATGTACCTTATTAGAAAAGGCAGCACATTGTGCTGCCTTTTCTCTTTATAACAACTTGTGTTGTTCTTAAAAAATCTCGTCTTCTTTATTAAGCAAAAAAGACATAGTTTGTTTTATGCATGAGAGCACTTTTCTCCGCTAAAGCGAATTTTCTTAAAATTTATGCTACTACTGATGCGATAGAGTGCTTCGCTTTTATCGGCTTTTAAAGCGTTCAGCAGACCGGTATGCGTTACGTTATCCTTTTTGGTACTGTATTGATATTATCTAATATAATATTTGATGTTTTCTAAAGCTCGTTTTTGAGCGTTTGTTTTCTACTGATTTAAGTCATTGTTTCATTCATCTCCTTGTGGATTAATTTTTAAAGTTCACAAGGTTTGATTGTGTTTTTAATTAATTGCACGCACCGGTTTTATTTTTTCTTTACACGAAATACAGAATGCATTATACACTTATAAAGTGCGTTTTGTAACTATTCTCTTATAGGTGGTTTTGGCGTAGAGCTTTTGCCAAATTTATTGGGATAATTCATTGCACAGTTCAGATGAGCATGAGGCATGTTCTTTTGTTACACTTTTCGTATTTTTGAGGTGTGCAATGGGGTGTTTTGTAAGTGCTTTTGTTTTTAATGAGAGGGGAAGGAAAGTTTCGAGGGAACTATGATTAAAGTTTTTAGAAATCATGTATGTTTATGTGCTTGTACAACCGCTATCCTCTCTTTGCTTCAAAATGGAGCAATGGTTGAAGCAAGTGTTAAAGGGCATTATAGTACGTCTTCTTATGGTATTAGCAATATCGAGACCGATGTTTATGTCGTCCCAATTGCCCCCACTGTTCCAAACAGCAGTTATTTTATCAGTAGTGTTGATGGATATCCTATTAGGGATAATTTTTCTAACTTTTTCAGTGGATACAGTGAGGAAAAAGAAGGTGTATACGGCCGTGAAATATATGAAAATAATAAGCTTATATTACATGATGGTGCATATTATATATGCGATAATTGTGAAAAAGACAAAATTGATAATCGGTCTTATAAAGCTGTACGTGGGGGGAAACCGTCGAGCGTTACTGCTATAACGGTGAAAGGAATAGGTACAGAAGTTTGCGGGAAGGGTGTAACGGTTAGTAGTCAAGTTGCTGATAAAACTTTTCTAATGGGGGTGCATGTATTAGAGAACGGTAAGATTGTTTTGGAAGATCCGATTATCAAAGGCACAATTATAGCCCTTCGTGCGAGTAATGGCGTGATTGAGGTAAAAAATGGAAAGATTGTGGAGAACCATGAGGGTGTTGATGCAGCAGAGAAATCGTTTGTTCTTTTAGAAGATACAAAAGTTAAGACCGCTAATGGGAATGCAAGTCTTTTAAGTTATGATCATTCAGAAATTTGGATGTCAGGTGGATCAGTTGATTTTATGAACAGCCATGGGATTTCTTCGATGTTAGGTGGAAAAGTAAATCTCGAGAATGTTAAAATTACTGGGAAAGGTAAAGAAAAAAATTCGGATAATCATGCGGTTTTGCGTGCGGATTTAGGGGGGGCTGTTAATTTAGAGGGTACTATTGTTAGTACTGGTGGGGGTGTCCATGGCATATTATTAGAAAATAAAGTTAATTCTATTCCTCTTCAGGAAGTTAAAAATTTATCAAATGAGGATTCTGATTCAAAGATTCCTGTGACTGAAGTTAATATGAAATCCTCTTCTGTTACCGTAAATGGTAAGGGATCTTATGGTATCTATTTTCGGGGAGAGAAGCCATGGAGTGAAGGTGGGGATAAAAAAGAAGAAATTTCATCAGAGGAAGAAAAAGTTCCACCACGATTAGAAGTTGTTAATTTGGATAAAACAGAGTTTTCTGTTTTAGACGATGCGGCTCTTTATGGTAAAAACATGATTTCTGGTGCGGTGGGGTTGGTACACAGCACTCTTCGTTCAGGGAATTTTTTATTAAAAGCTGAGGAAGGTGCTTCTATAACAGTTTTGGCGGATGCTTCTACTCTTGAGGGTCGCACACACGTTGATAAAAATTCTAATGCTGAGCTTTATTTGGGAGGTCATTCTCAATGGATTTTACAACAACCGTTGCAAAAAGATCAACACGAGGCTGCACATGATTCTTCTATTTCACTCGTGAGTCTTATGGATGAGAGCTCTATTAATTTTAAAAGACACGAATCTTCTTCTGTTGATGATTATCAAACCCTTCGTGTGGGAAAGGGAAAGGGTGAAGTTTATAAAGCACAGGGCGGTGCCTCTATTTCTCTTAATACATACCTGAATAGTGGTGGTGCTCTTGATCATCAAAAGACTGATCGTGTTTTAATTCATGGTGATGTTTCGGGAAAAACAAAGCTCCAAGTGCATGGAGTTGCAGGAAGTCCAGGAGGATATACGGGAAAGGGGGGGAATGCTGAAGGTATTTCAATCATTCAGGTTTCTGGAGAAGCAAAGCAAGATTCTTTTCAGTTGGAAGGTGGTTATGTAGCATTAGATAAATTGCCTTATCAGTATAAGCTTTATAGTTATGGTCCAGGGTCTCATTTGGGAAAAGCAAACATGGATCAAAGATTAGTTGAAGGGAACGGAGAATTTTGGGATTTTCGCCTTGAAAGTAGATCGATAGATTCTGATGTTAAACCTAAACCAGATCCTGACCCAATTCCAGGACCAGAACCTTTTCCAGAACCAGCTCCGGAGCCTCATCCTCGTCCTAAGCCGGGCGTTAAGGCTGTTGTTCCGCAGGTTCCGACTTATCTCCTTTTACCTAATGCCTTACGTCATATTAGTTTGATGAATGTTAACAATCAAAATAAGCGATTAGAAGCTTTGCGCATTGCTTCTGGGGGCTTATTAGAAAGTCGTGAAAAACCTCTCTTTTTTGTGAGCGGTTATGGCGGCAATCATCGTTATGCTTCAAATCTTTCCGCGCTTGAATATGGTTATGGCGGCGAGCTTGATTATAATGCCATAGAGGCAGGTGTTTTGCTAAAAGCAATCGAAAATACGTATGGTTCCACTTCTTTTGGAATTATCGGGGCTTACGAGAGATTTTCTTTGCAACCTTTGAATGTTGAACAGAGTCAAAAAAGTACATTTGATAAATGGTCAGTTACGGCATACGGTGGTATGCAGCATGATGCGGGTTTTTACGTTGATGGTCTTGTGTCTTATGGGTTTTTTAAGGGTGATGTTCTAACAACCGCACGGGGCAAGACGGCAACATTAAAGGGAAATCCTTTAAGTGCTTCATTGACTGCTGGTAAAACATTTATGGTAGGAGAGGACGGTTTTGTTTTTGATCCTCAAGTTCAGGTTGTTTATCAATATCTTCAATTTAATAAGGTGCGTGATGTGGACGGCTTTGATATTGATTTAGGAAAGCTTCATCAATGGATAGGGCGTATTGGGGGGCGTTTAACAAAGAGGCTGGTTGCTACTGATGAGGCTCAAGTTATTTCTTTCTATGGCAAGCTTCATCTTGCTCATGGTTTTGAAGGAAAACAATTTGTGCATTTTAAAGATGCTTTTCAGCTAGGTGCTTTTGGTTCTTCATTAGAAACTGGGTTAGGTTTTAATGCCCAATTGTCTCAAAAATTTGCGCTTTACGGCGATTTGGTTTATCAGCACAAACTAACGAAAGCTGGTTTTTCTGGAACGAGTTTTTCAGGTGGATTGCGTTATCATTTCTAGTGTTGTTCCTGTTTTTGATTAATCTTTCAAAAAGCCACAAGTTGTACTTGTGGCTTTTCTCATTCTCTATTCATCTTGTGTTATAGCATTTTTACGAGAGTGTGACTTTGCATATCTTTAATATGCTTTTAGGTTGGACTTCTTTCATTTTTTTGAAAAGTCTGAAGAGTTTGTACGTTATTGTTTCAAAATGCGTATTTCAGAGTGATTGTTATATTATTTATAATATTTTGATTTATAAAGATATTTTTTAATTTAGGGCGCTGAAATATTTTCAATGCTCTTATGATGAATCCATAAAAAGCATTCCTTTGTCTATTATATGTAAGATTGGCAAGTGGATAATCATTTAAGAAAGGGTCAATATAATTTTGGGAATTATGTTAAGAGGAGAGGATTTACAATATTAGAAATTGGCAAAGACAAAAATGCTACTCAGGCGCAATGAGGGCTGTATCCGATGAACTTTATATTATATCCGCTGTCGTTGTGAAATGGGGATGGAAATAATGAGATATATCTGAGAAAATTGGTGAATGAGAAACACAATGATATATTGTTTTGTAAAATATGTTTTCTTTAAAGGAATTTGATAAATAACAGGATGAAGTCATGTGTCATCTTCACTTTTTAAAAGTACGGCTCTGAATGCTTTCGACTGTTGTAAAGTTGAATTAAAAGGAGATAGTAAAATCGGAACTGATTTTTACATGTTCTTACCCTTTATTAGGCTATCTTGCCATGAATATTGCCTAAAAATGCATATGTAAACTCTTGTTTCTCAATTTTGGCATATGTTTTGTCTGCTTACAAAGTACATATTGTTTCAATATAAGATCTATCGTGAGGATGTTGATTATGTCAGCTCTGGGGGGTGATTAGACAGCAGTTAAAGTAGGTGTTTTAATGCATGTCAACTGATTAAGGGTGTTTTTGAATAACAACTTTAAAGGTGATTTTTCTGTCGTTTTTCAGTTATATTTTGCAAATTATTTGTAAAAGCAACAGATTTAGATTGTATTTTCGAGTAATTTTTTAATTTCATATTTACATAAAACACAAAAAATATTAATAGGTTCTCCATCTTTAAACCAAAACGTATTAAATTTTCTGGTTAAGTTTTTAATACGTTATGTATTGCTCTATAATGGGGCATAATTATGGTGTAATTATGGTCAATCTATTTAAAAATCGTTTCTCCTTATATACTTTTACAACGGCAATCCTATTTTTGACACACAATGTTGATGTTTTTGCACACAATGCTGCAGCTCAAGTTTCCTCTGGAAAAACGCAATCTTCATGTGATCAGAATGCAGTATTTTATCAGTGTGATGATGGTGGAAATCATGAAATTAATAATAAAGTTTATTCTTTGACGGATAAAAATGTTAATGGTGTTCATGGAGCCATAGAGGCGTCTAAAAGTGGTACATTTATTCGTGGCAAGAATATAACTGTTAAGGGTATTGGGGATGAAAAGAATAACTCGGAAAACAATTTTTGGAAATATGGACTAAAGGTATCAGAAAAGGCGGGAGCCTCTCTGAGCGATTTCACTTTGAGTGGTGTTTTAGTAGGGGCAGAAGCTCATAGTGCTTCCTTCACAATATCCGGTGGATCGATTGATGCAATCAAAGTAGGGGCTTTTGCAGAAGGAAAATCTCAAAGTGGAGTTTATTTAACGAATACGAAAATTAGCTTAGGGAGTGTTGGGGTTAAAGCAGGAGAAAAAGGATATTTTATTTTAGAGGGTGTCTCTATTACCGGAAAAGGTAGTACTGGCAAGGATGGTCAAGGGCTGAATGCAGATCGTCAGAGTGATAATGCTGCCTTTCATGTATTTAAAGATGGTTATATTCTGTTTGTGAAAGGGGCTGTTGATGTTACTGATGCTCATGGGCTTTTATTGCAGGGAAATAAAGGTTCTCAGATTGATATTGGAG
Organism: Bartonella sp. CL162QHHD; assembly: GCF_042195435.1. NCBI lineage: Bacteria > Pseudomonadati > Pseudomonadota > Alphaproteobacteria > Hyphomicrobiales > Bartonellaceae > Bartonella > Bartonella sp. CL162QHHD. The sequence continues at coordinate 11,598 of NZ_JBHIOG010000004.1, read as the reverse complement.
ATTCCAATATTACAGTGAAAGGGAATGCATTTTATGGTATGCGCTTTGAAAATGAGGCAACATCAGAGGGTTTGTCAGAGGGAAAAACATCGTTCATTAATTTGAAAAAGACGCGTTTTGTAGTTCCAGATAGTATAGCTGTTTATAGCAGTCAATCTGGAAAGTCTAAAATATCTTTAAAGGAAACAAAGCTTTTTGGAGATTTGTTGCTGAAGGCTGATCGTAACTCTTCTATAAAGGTTGTTGCTGATGCTTCTGCACTTGTCGGTCAAACTCAGGTTGATAATAGTTCTACAGTTGACCTTGACTTGAAAAATAATTCACAGTGGGCTTTATTGCAACCAAGACATAAAAAATTAGAAGATCCTAATTATAGAGGTGTTGCGTTTATTTCATCAGTAAGTCTTTCTAATAGTTCTATTATTTTTAAAAAAACAAAGTCCAGTACTGATAATGCATATCAAACGCTTTATATTGGAAAAGGAACAGGTCATGTTTATAAGGGTTTGAGTGGCGCTTGGATTCATTTGAATGCATGTTTAAATCCTAGTGATACAAGTGGTAATCAAGTAACGGATCGGCTCCTCATTCATGGAGATGTTTTGGGAAAAACTATAGTCCATATACAAGGGGTTGCGGGAGGTGTAGAAGAAAAAAACGAAAAAGCGCATAGTGTTTCAATTATTCAAGTTTATGGAGATGCATCGTATGACTCTTTTCAACTGAATGGGCAGTATGTTGCATTGGATGGCGCGCCTTATAAATATGTTCTTCGGTCTTATGGCCCAAGTGCTACTAGAGGGGAGGAGCATGTTAAACAGAGATTTGCTTTGAACGGAGGAGCATTTTGGAATTTTCGTTTAGAAAATGAATATGTTCAAACATCTGCTGATTATAGAGCAACTCCTATGGTTTCTAAACGTACACCTCCTGCACATGTTTCTGTTGAGGATATTGTTCCAGCATCTTCTGAGGATATTGTTCCAGCATCTTCTGAGGATGTTGTTCCAGCATCTTCTGAGGATGTTGTTCCGGTGTCTTCTGGTGATGTTGTTTCGGTGTCTTCTGCGGATGTTGTTCCGGCGTCTTCTGGTGATGTTGTTCCGGCGTCTTTTGCGGATAGTCTTTCTAAGATTGAAAATGTTTTCCCATCTGGACGAGGTGTGAGATCTGTTGTTCCTCAGGTACCAACTTATCTGCTTTTGCCAAATAGTTTATTCCATGCTGGTTTAATGGATATCAGCAATCAAAACAAGCAGTTGGAGATAGTACGGACTCATCCTAGTGGAATGTTGGAAATTCGTGAAAATTCTGCTTCATTTTTGCGTGGCTATGGTGGAAGTTATCGTTATGTCTCAGATTTATCTGCGCTTAAATATGGTTATGGGGGAGATCTAGGGTACTATGCGCTAGAGACAGGTGTTTTGCTACAAAAAATTGAAAATGTTGACAGTGCTATATCCTTTGGGGTTATGGGGTCTTATGGAAAGCTTTCTCTACAGCCTCGAGATGTTGCACAAAGCCAAAAAAGTACATTTGATAAATGGACTGCTACAGTCTATGGCAGTATGCAGCATGATGCAGGATTCTATGTTGATGGTCTTTTATCCTATGGTCTGTTTAAGGGAGATGTTCTGACAACTGTACGGGGTAAGACTGCAACATTGAAGGGTAACCCTTTAAGTGTTTCCTTGATGAGTGGTCAGAAAATTGCCACAGGATATGAAGGTGTTGTTTTTGATCCACAGGTTCAGGTTGTTTATCAACATCTTCAATTTAATGAGGCCCGCGATATTGATAATTTTAATATTGAGATGGATAAACTTGATCAATTGATGGTGCGTGTGGGTGGTCGTTTGATGAAGACTCTTACTGCACCTGAAAAAGATCGTGATGTTTCTTTCTATGGAAAGATTCATTTTGCCCATGATTTTGGCAAAGAAAGAGCTGTGCGCTTTAAAGATTCTTTCCAATTAGGGGCTTTTGGTTCTTCTCTAGAGGCTGGATTAGGTCTTAATGCTCGCTTGTCTCAAAAATTTGCGCTTCATGGTGATTTGGTTTATCAGCATAAGTTGAGCAAAGGTGGTTTTTCTGGAATCAGTTTTTCTGGTGGATTGCGCTATCGTTTTTAGGTGATCATCTTGGGGTAAGTTGTTTAAAAAGCCACAAGCATAGCTTGTGGCTTTTTATTATTTGTTTGCAACTTTTTAAATAAGCTTTTTAAAAAAATGTTTTTTTTTGCATGAGCGAGTTTGTTTCTTTTTAGAAACAAGATAAGGCTTTCTGGTTTGCAGTTTTCGCTTTTTATGCTGTTTTTCTTCTTTGAGTGTATTTTTATTAAATTCTCTTGAAACCATCGCTTTGGGGTAGAATTTTTATTTCTATTTATATTTTTACGCGTATTTATAAATAATACAATTTTAAATTGTGATATTTTGAGATTCTGGCTTTACATAAAACATGTGGTCGATATATAAAATACAAAACGTATTTTAAATTATTACGCGTAACCAAAGTTATTAAACAGAACGCGTTTTTTTTGTTTTTAGGGAAGGGGAAGAAAGTTTGTAGAAAATTATGTTTAAAAATCATCTCTCTTTATGTCATTTTACAACGGTTATTTTTTTCTTTGTATACAATACTGATGCAGGTGAGACTTCTTCTGAGAAGAAGCAATATTCATGTAACGAAGGTGCTTCATTTTATCGCTGTAATGATGGTAAAACGCATGAAATTTCCAAGAAAACTTATCAACTTACAGGTGAAAGTTCTGATGCTGCCATAGAGGCATCAGGGAAAGATACAGTCATTGAGGGAGAGGCTATAATCATTAACGGTGTTTCGAATGCAAATGTCCATTCAGAAACAAACGCTTGGACAACAGCTGTAAAGTCCTCAAATGGGGGAGGCGTTGTTCTATTTGATTCCATGTTAAATAACGTGTCGATAGGGGGCGATGTTAATGAGGAGGGGGCTTTTGAGATGCAGGATGGGGTGATTAAAGCAACCAGAATGGGGATCAGTGTTGCGGGTAAAGGGTCGTTTGTTTCTTTGACCAAGACAGAGATTAAGACATCTTCTGATGCGATAGGTCTTTTGAGTCATAATGGTGCAAAAATTTATATGAAAGAAGGAAAAATTGATTTTACCAGTGGTATTGGTGTCCAAACAGGAGGAGATGGAGAAATTAATTTAGATGGTGTTTCTATTACGGGGAGGGGAAAACAGGGGACAAATACAGGTAATCATCGCGAAGCTTCTGCTTTTAGTATGCTGCAGGGGAAAGGCTCTCTTAATTTCCAGAAGGGAAACGTTAATGTCATTAGAGCGCATGGTATTGCCTTGGAGGGGAATGATAATAATACTGCTCATATCAAATATTCCAATGTTTTTGTGAGAGGGAATGCATTTAATGGCATGCGCTTTTTTTGGGAAGCTGTCTTAAATGATAAAAAAACAATTATGCCTGGAAAAGGGACTGTCTATTTGACAAAGACAACCGTTATGGCTCCAGAAAGTACGGCTATTTACAGCCGCCAATTCGAAAGTTTTGTTAAACTCTCACAACATTCAACAGTTTCTGGTGATTCACTCCTGAAAGCTGTTGAGCATTCCAATGTAAAGATTGAGGCTGATGCTTCTACCCTTGTAGGAGGCGCACATGTTGATGGAAGTTCTACGGCTAAGATAGAGTTAAAAAATGGTTCAAAATGGATTTTATCGCGACCAAGATATGACAAATTGCAAAATTCTGATGCGTCTGGTTCTAATTTAGGGGACTATTCCTTCATTTCATCGGTCAATCTTATGGGTAGTTCTCTTATTTTTAAAGAACTAAAATCCAAAACGACTGATGGTTATCAGACACTTCTTATCGGAAAAGGATCGGGGACTGTTTACCGTGCACAAGGCGATGCGCTTCTTTATCTTAATGCATATTTGGATAAAGGGGGAGCTCTGCAAGAGCAAAAAACTGACCGGCTTTTAATCAATGGTGATCTTGAAGGAAAGACGACAGTCCATGTGTATAGTGTTCCTGGAAGCTCAGGGGCATTGACGGGAGATGGTGGTAATAATCAGGGGATTTCCATTATTCAGGTTTATGGACAAGCTGCTGAAGATTCTTTTCAGTTAAAGGGGGGATATGTCACACTTGAAGCCTCCCCCTATCAGTATCATCTTAAGAGTTATGGTCCAGGCTCTACTTTAGGGGCAGCAGATTCAAATCAAAGAGTGCTTAAAAACTCTGGAACATTTTGGGATTTCCGCCTTGAAAGTAAATTTGTTGATTCTTCCTCTCTTGATCCCACTAAAGTTTTTCCCGTTCTTGATTTGGTTGTCCCTCCTTCTTCTGATGATATTCCTTCTTTTCCTAAAATTCATCCTAATATTACTGGAGGAGAGGATGGTTCTATTGATTCTAACTCTCAGCAAAAACCTCAGGAGCCAAGTCTTTCTTCTCCTGTAGATTCTCCTGATCGGGATTTCCATCTTACGACCACACCTAATGTATCTGATGTTTTTGTGCTTGAGATCCCCCATCCTCCTTCCTCTTTTGCACCTGTTATTCCCGCTATTGCTGAATCTAATCCAGTTGCACCACCTGCATCTGGTTCACCTGTTCCGCCGCATGTTTCACCCACTCCTTCTGTTGTTGCACCACCTGCGTCTAGTTTTTCTGTTCCGGCATCTGTTTTTGAGCCTTCTTCTCATTTTGAGCCAAATGTGAGAGTCGTTGTTCCCCAGGTTCTGACTTATATTCTTGTGCCAAATACCTTATTTTATGCTGGATTGATGGATATCAGTAATCAAAACAAGCAGTTGCAATCGCTGCGAACTGTTTCTGGTCGGTTATTGAAAAATGATGGAAATCCCGCTTTGTTTTTACGCGGTTACGGTGGACATCATCGTTATACTTCAAATTTATCTGTACTTAAATATGGTGATTATGGCGGTGAGCTTGATTATAATGCACTAGAGGCAAATATTTTACTCAAGAAAATCGAAAGTGCATACAGTACGACATCTTTTGGGATTATGGGGAATTATGGCAAGCTTTCTTTGCAGCCTCGAAAGGTTAAACAAAGTCAAGAAAGTATATTTGATAAATGGACAATCACGGCATATGGAAGCATGCAGCATGATACGGGTCTTTATATGGATGGTCTCTTTTCTTATGGTTTGTTTAATGGAAATGTTCTCACACTTGAGCGAGGTAAAACAGCTACATTGAGAGGTAAGCCGCTGAGTGTTTCCTTAACTGCTGGTAAAACGTTTATGATCGGCAGCCGATATTTTATTTTTGAACCACAAGTTCAGTTTGTTTATCAAAATCTCCAGTTTCATAAGACTCGTGATATTGATAATTTTAATATTGATATGCGAAGCCCAGATCATTGGGGGATGCGTATTGGTGGGTATTTAACGAAGACACTTACATTTACTAAAGATGCACATGTTCTTTCATTCTATGGTAAACTTCATTTCATTCGTAGTTTTGATGATAAACAATTTGTATATTTTAAAGATGCCTTCCAGCTTGGTTCCTTTGGGTCTTCTTTAGAAGCTGGATTTGGTGTTTTTTCGCAATTATCTCCAAAAATTATTTTTCATAGCGACCTGATTTATCAGCATAAATTTACGAATGCCGGATTTTCTGGAACGCATTTTTCTGGTGGATTAAGCTATCACTTTTAATTGTATTCTCCTTTAATATATCCTTTGTGGAAAATATAAGTACAAAGCATGGTTTTATAGTGTTATTTTCTGATTTTTGACTTTATGTATAATACAAAACAACTTATTATAACGGCACATAATAAGAATAATAAGTAGATGAACCAGAGGTGTCTTTTCGATTTTTTATGAAGATAAAATAAAGAAAGTTTAGACTAAATTATGATTAAAGTATTAAAACGCCATGTGTGTGTTTTCTTACGACCTCTATTTTTTCTTCGCGCACAATATAGATGTGAGTGCAGAAGGTTATAAACCCTCATGTAATTCTCTTTTTAAATCGTATTCGTGTGATACAGTTGGTGCTGCTTGTACTTTTGGAAGTCGTAATAAGTTATATATGAATGGATTGGATAGGAAGGACTACAGGTGTTATTTTTACAATACAATCTCATAACATAGTTATTAAGCCGGAAAAAAGTAAAGGGGAAAAGGCGTTTCAGGAATTGGTGGAATTTTAGAATTAAATAGATCTGAGAAGATTACATCAGCAGTGGTTGTGTCAAAAGACAATAAAACTTCTTTTAAAAAGAGTTCTATTATAGGAAATAGCGAAAAGAAAAGTGGTAGAAATGCCAAGTTATCTCAATCTGTGTTTGGTGTGAAGCAGAGCGGTTTTTTTCTTTGATGAAGGTAAGATTCAGGTTTCTGATGTTCATGACATAGCGATTGAAAGTGCAAAACCGGTTTTTAAGGAAAGGTCATTTGAGTTTCGAGATAGTTCTATGTCTTTGGTTTCTTTTGAAAACTCAGAGATCATTCTTCAGGGACAAAGGGTTCATAGTTTGCATTTTAGAGGAAGTACTCCTCAACATGAATATCAAGAGGGAGTGCTTCTTATAAGTTTAGGTGAATTTCGATTTAAAAAGACTGCTCTTCATGTTCTTGATGGTACGGCTATTTATAGTAACGATGCTAGGAGGTATCCTTATATTACGGCATCAGAGGGGTTCGCGTATTTTTGCTGATCGGTTATTAGATGTCAAAAATAATTCATTTATCGTTCTTGATGCCTATGCGTCTTTTCTTGCAGGAAGGGCACATGTTGAGAAAGGTTTTTATGATAGTGTTGAGTTGTTCAATCAATCTCTATGGACTGTAAGAGCAAATAAAAATGCGCTTGAAAATAATCATAAAAAAGCTCCATATTGTGTAGGTTCATCTGTTTTCTTTGTAAGGCTTATTGATAGTTTTATTTTCTTTCAGAAACCAAGAAATGATTTTTATCAGACACTTCGTGTTAGGAGATTGGATGATGATTATGGTTTAGATCATGCTTACGTTGTAGGAGAGGACGCACGCTTATATGTTAATGCATATCTTACTGCAAATGGTAAAAGCAAGGGAATAAAAGCTGATAAACTTCTTATCTATGGTGATGTTTATGGAAAAAGTAAGGTGCATATTGTCGATGTTACAGTGGCTTCAAAAAAATAAAGAACCAGAGCAAAGGTAAGCAAAAAGACGATAAAAAAGACAGCCTCAGTGTTTCAATTGTTCAGGTTTATGGAAAGGCTGCGGATGATTCCTTTAAATTAACAACAGATTATGTTGCTCTAAGAGGAGCGCCTTATCGATATAGTGTTCGTGCTTATGGTCCCAATTTTTCTCATAGACAGGTAAAGGTGGGGATGGATCCGTTAAAGAGAAAAATATTGAGTATAATGGAGATTTTTGGGATTTCCGACTTGAAGCTGAATATGTTCAGAAACTTTCTCATCTGCATCATATGCGGTTGGAAAATGATGTGTCTCATTCTTTAAGTACTCATACTCATCATAATAATGTTTTAGCTGATCATGATGCTTCTGTTCTTTATCCTGAAGAGGGCATTAAAGCTGTTGTTCCGCAAGTTTCAGCATATCTATCGATGCCTCATGCTTGTTTCAGGTTGGTTTGATGGATATGAACAATCACAATAAACTGCTGGAAACATTGCGTATTGCTGCTGGGACTTTGGGAGAAAATGCTAAAAGTTCTGCTCTTTTTGCGCGAGGTTACGGTGGAAGTTATCGTTATGTTTCTGATCTGTCTGCGCTTGAATATGGTTATGGTGGAAATTTGAATTATAACGCTATAGAGGCAAGTGTTTTGCTCAATGCGATTGAGGATACACATCACACTTTAAGCTTTGGAATAATGGGGAATGATGGAAAAAATTCTCTACAACCTCAAGATGTTGAAGAAAACAAAAAAGTACATTTGATAAATTGTCTATTACACATATGGCAGCATGCAGTATGATACAGGCTTTTATATAGAGGGTCTTTTTTCCTATGGTTTATTTAAAGGGAATGTTCTCACGCAAGCAAGAGGCAAGACAACAACATTGAAGGGAACACCTTTGAGTGCTTTATTGATTGCGGGTAAGTCATTTATGACAGGACATAAAGGGGTTATTTTGATACCGCAGGTTTAGGTTGTTTATCAAAATGTGCGGTTTGATCAGGCGTTTGATATTGATGGTTTTGATATTGAAATAGAAAAACTTGATTTGTGGGTGATGCGTGTTGGCGGGTCTTTAAGAAAGACGCTTGCTGCTTCTGAAGAGGCTCTTGTTGTTTCTTTCAATGGCAAGTTTCATCTTGCCATGAGTTTTGGAGGAAAACAACGTGTACAGTTTGGAGATGAATTCCAATTAGGGGGGGTGGTTCTTCTCTAGAAGTTGGAATGGGGGGTAATGCTCAGTTATCTTCAAATTTTTTATTGCACGGAGATTTAACCTATCAGCATCGTCTTAGTAAAACTGGTTTTTCAGAGATGATTTTTTATGCGGTTTACACTACGCTTTTAGGTATATTCTTAAATATAGAATATAAATTTACATAAATATATAGTATTTTATGAATTGCAAAGCAAGTATTTATTTGTTATACTTAAAACTATTCATATGTTTAACTTAACATTATTTCAGATCTCATTCACTTTTAAATAAAGCGGGGGAGAAGGATTTGCAAAAGAGTTATGGTTAATATATTTAAAAATTATAGGTTGACTTTTACAACAGTTGCTTTTTCTTTTTTTTTGGTTGTAAATATTAATGCGGGCTTTCATGCTTTTGCAGCTCCCTGTGATGAAACAGGGAGCTTTTATACGTGCAGTGATGGTAAAAAACATACACTTGAAAATAAAACTTATAATTTAAAAAGTTCTCAAGAACATGCTCCTGATTCTGCTCCTATTAAGGCTATATATGTAGAAAAAGCAGGTACAGTTGTTGATGCATCTCAGATAAATGTTTATGGCGATGATTCAGGTCAAATATTGACATATGGTGCATATGCAAAATATGGTGCGCGTCTTAATCTAAAAAATTCAAATTTTAAGAATGTACGTGCTCTTCATGCTGAAAATGCGGTCATTAGCATGACAGATGGGTCAATTACGGAAACTTCTCACGCTATGTATGCATTGGGTGAAGAAGCGGATATTGCTTTAGTGCGTGTAAAGATTGAGATTGAGCCAGACAACCTGCAAGATATCGGGTTTGTGAGTAGACTTGGTGCAAAGATTAGGATGTCAGGCAGTACTGTTACATTTAATGGGAAAGGTAGATTTTCATCATTTTATGGGGGAGGGTATAATTTCGATAGTACTATCATTAAGGGTAAAGGAAAACAAAAAACTACTATCGTCGATGAGGAAGGTTTTGATAAAATACCAGAAGCTTTCGATGTCTCTCAAGGAAGTAATGTTCAGTTGAGTAATAGTTCTATTGAACTGAGTGATATGCATGGTTTTTTGGTGAAAAATTCTTCGGTTGATGTGAATGATAAAGAAAAGTTGTTGTGGAAAGCATTTAGTTCATCGGATGAATTTAAGAAGACAAATATTAAGATTAACAAATCCAATGTTTCTGTGCAGGGTAAAGGAGTACATGGTCTGTATTTTTATGGATTAGAACCAGAGGAAGGGTTTAGAATAGCTGATTCAACTAATGAAATGTTGTTACAAGGCAGAAATATCATTATAGGAAAGGCATTTGTTCAGTTATCAAAGACAAACTTTACAGTTCCAGAAGGTATCGCCATTTATAGCACTGGGACTGATGGTTTTGGGGCTAAAGCTACCCTTGAACTGTTGGACGATACAAAAATCTCTGGTGACTTATTAATAAAAACTGAAAAAGATTCTTCTCTTCTTGTTCAAGCATATTCTTCAACCCTTATAGGGGGAGTGCGCATTGAAGATAGGTCTCGCGTAGATTTACAGTTAAAAAATGGTTCAACATGGTATCTTACTAAAAGTAAATATCAAGGTTTAGAAGAAAAGGATGTTACGGTTTCATCGCTTTCTACTTTGAGTCTCCTTGATAGTACGCTTGTTTTTGAGAAATATGTCTCTCAAGATTATCAAACATTGCATATTGGAAAGAAAATATACAATAAAGAAGATGTTTATGCATTAGATGATATTGGTAAAACAGCGGGTGTGGATGACGTATACAATAAAGTATACAGTGCGGAAGGTAATTCTCGGATTAAGATGAGCACATTTATGAATAATGATGGTTCATTTGATCCTCAAAAAACTGATCGCGTTTTAATCTATGGTGATGTTTTGGGAACCACGCTCATTGGAATGGAAAAATTTCAAAAAGCTTCAGATACAAACGTGATTGACGGAAGTCATCAAAGTGTTTCGATTATTCAGGTTTTTGGAAAAGCAAAGGAAGATACTTTTAAGCTTTTGAATGATTATGTTGCGATAAATGGATTTCCTTATCAATATAAACTTCGTGCTTATGGTCCTGGTTCTTCTTCTGGAGAAGCAAGTCCCGAAAATAGATTGGTTGAAGGGGAAGGAGATTTTTGGGATTTTCGTCTCGAAAGTGTTTACATTAATCCTGAATTAGATCCTTCTGAATCTATTTCAGTTCCGTCTATTAAGCCTACGTCCACAGTTTTACCACCTAAATCTGAAGAAGAAACTATACCTTCTGAACGGCCATCAGAGACTATTGCGCCTGAACAACCTCCTTCTGTTAAGCCACCGCTTATACCATCTACACCTTCTTTGCCTGAAACATCTGAGCCGTCTGAAACATTTATTCCTACGGATTCTACTCTCACTCCTTCTGCCCCTGTTTCGCCTGTACTTCCCTCTGTCCCCTCTGTTCCAGAGGACGCTTCTTCCGTGCAACCTATGCCTGCATCGCTTGTTCCAGTTGAAACTTCTACTGATGAGGTTTTGCCATCTAAGCCCTCTGTTTTAGAGGATATTTCATCGACGGATTCTGTTCCCACTCCTTCTGTGCCTGTTGAACCTAGAGTTCCTTTTGTACCAACTGTTCCAGAGTCTCCTTCTACTGATGAGGTTCTGCCATCTGAGCCCTCTATTCCGGTATCTCCTTCATCTCCAGATTTTGTTCCCACTCCTTCTGTGCCTGTTGAACCTAGAGTTCCTTTTGTACCAACTGTTCCAGAGGCTCCTTCTACTGATGAGGTTCTGCCATCTGAGCCCTCTATTCCGGTATCTCCTTCATCTCCAGATTCTGTTCCCACTCCTTCTGTGCCTGTTGAACCTAGACTTCCTTTTGTACCAACTGTTCCAGAGGCTCCTTCTACTGACGAGGTTCTGCCATCTGAGCCCTCTAGTCCAGAGGACCATTCTTTTGTGCAACCTATGCCTGCTCCGTTTGTTCCAGTTGAAGATTCTACTGATGAGGTTCGTCCATCTGAGCCCTCTATTCCGGTATCTCCTTCATCTCCAGATTCTGTTTCTCCTCCTTCTGCCCCTGTTGAACCTGTACGTCCTTCTGTACCAACTGTTCCGGAGGATCCTTCTGCTGTGCAACCTATGCCTGCACCGTTTGTTCCAGTTGAAGATTCTACTGATGAGGTTCGTCCATCTGAGCTCTCT
>NZ_JBHIOG010000003.1:0-3477 GCF_042195435.1 Bartonella sp. CL162QHHD | reverse complement strand
ACCAGAGACCGTGTGCACAATGTGAGTTTTGAGAGCGCTCTTAAACAGGCAGGCTTTCAAACAAAAGTTATCCCTAATCAGGGAGCAGGAGCTGTTAAGATACGTATAGAAACAGTCCGCCGTGTTTTGCCTTCTGTTTGGTTTAATGAAAAGACGACGGTAGCAGGACGTAAGGCACTGAACTGGTATCACGAGAAATGGGATGAGAAGCGCAATATTGGCTTGGGAGCAGAGCACGATTGGTCCAGTCATGGGGCAGATGCCTTTGGACTGATGTGTATTTCATACAAACCACCAAAAGAAATACAAAAGCGACCAGCTTATAGCGGCAGAACGGAATATGAGAGTACCTCATGGATGGCAGAATGATGTATGATGAAGAGCATTTAGATAAAGAAAGTAACGCATCAGATTTGTCGACAGAAGGCTTATTTCGCAAGCTTGTGAGCTGGTACAAAGAAGATGTGGAGCATGTGAACAAATGGCGTGAACATGCGCGGGAGGATTTTGGTTTTTACAATGGTGATCAATGGAATGAAGAAGATTTATCGGCGTTAAAAAAGCAACGCCGCCCCGTTATGACCTTTAATCGTATTGCCCCATTGGTCAATGCCGTTGTGGGGTCAGAGCGTAATAACAAGCGCGAAGTGCAGTTTATTCCCCGTCAAGTAGGGAAGGCATTGCCTAGTGAATTGCTTACTGGTGCGGCAGAATGGTTTCGGGACATGGCGCATGCCGAATACGCTGATAGTGATGCTTTCCAAGATGCGGTTATCTGCGGCATGGGGTGGACTGATACACGGCTTGATTATGAGAACAGCCTCGATGGTGAACCGGTCATTACGCGTTTAGACCCGTTAAAGATGGTTTGGGATAGTGCAGCGGTGCAACCGAATTTAACCGATGCGCAACGTTTGTGGTATGTAGACCGCAAGCCGTTAGAAGTAGCTAAGCAGATGTTTCCCAAATCTCATTGGACAGAGCTGAGTGCAGATTGGGCAAGGGATGGTAGCTCTCATGAAGGTGTTCACCATAATGATCTTGATTATTACAGTGATGAAGGGAGCATTGATGTTGAAAACGGTCGTCGGATGGTTACACTTGTTGAAGGGCATTATAAACAAAAATACAATAAAGTCAATAGGTTGAGTGTAATTATCTTATATGAATCCACTCAAGAATCCACACTTTTATACGTGATTCATTTGACCATTTTTTATAAACAATTGCCATGTATGAATAGACCATAAAAAGCTAATCATAAAGAAGTTTAAGAAGAAAAAACAACTTCAAAATGTCCTTCAAGCGTTTTAACTTCTTTCGGATTAACAATAATCTTTATATCGTTTCCCAATTTTGCCAAACACTCAAGCATTTTCATTTCACTAATTCCTCGAAATTCTCCACTTAAGAGTTTAGACAGTTTTGGTTGAGTCATTTTCAAAAGTTGACTAGCCTGTTTTTGTGTTAAGTTCTTTTCTTTCAGAATTTGACTAATCTTATGAGCAAGTTGCGCTTTGATAAGCATCTCTCTGGAATCTGAAAAGCCAAGATCCGCATAAACATTGGAACTACCGTGAAAAACATTGATCATTTTAATTCCCTTCTAATTGTTCTGCTAACTTGAGACGTTCTTTAATCAGATTAATGTCTGGTTTTGGTGTTGCAATGCCACGGGTCGATTTTTTCTGAAAACAATGCAACACATAAAGAGATTTTTTATATTGTATCGTATAAACAGCGCGATAAGTTCCTTGAATATCGCGTTCAATAATTTCTAGAACATTGGCAGATCCAAACCCCTTGAGAACCTTAACATTTTCTCCTCTATCTCCTATCTGAGCAAGATAAAGAGCATAACCAATCCTTTGTTGAATAAGATCAGGAAGACTTTTTATATCTTTGAGTGAAGAACCAAGCCATATGATACGTTTTATTTTACTCATGATTATTAATATACCCATATGGGTATATTTTCAAGTGGTTATTCTAATTTTGTGATTTTTTAATAACTATTATTAATAAAATTGACTTGATAAAAATGGTAACAAAAAACCATAATTGTTTATTTATCTTATGAAAAGCTGCTTTGTAAAAACCAACGCTTCCAAATGTAAAAAGAACGTTTTTTGCAGATATTTATTGAATATGCATTTGCTTTTGATTGGATTGTTAAAGCTACCGAGCGTTTTGATTTGTTTGATACGTTTGATAGCCATAACAAGCGTTATAGGTTTTCTCATTCAAATGAGTGATTAAAGATCATATGCATCATTTACATTCCTTTTGATAAGTTTTCATATCTCTCATAGAGCGCTTGCAATATGATACGTTTTGTATATATGCATTCATTACTCCATTGTGGATGATTCATTTTAATCAATAAAAAACGCTATTTGAAAGCCGCGTCATATCATTTGGCACGGCTTTTTTTATTTTACTCTCTCTTTTATGATATGTTTATAGCAATGCATTTTATATGCGTTTATAACCATAAAGAAGGCACGTCCCCCATGTCTCTTTTTATTCTGTTTTATCAGTTATATTGACAACATTATCCCTTTCATAAACCTCACAATTTTTTGGAACCAACCTTACTTTGCTTTTTTTGTTGATTTTTGCATTGCCATAAGCACGCCCCCAGATCGTTGCACAATATGAGATTTTAGCATTGCCATAAACAGAGCCATAAATCTCACAAGAGCCACTCACACAAGCATTGCCATAAACCTTGCCATAAATTTTTGCACGACCATTAATAACAGCATAATTATAAATTTTTGCATGGCTATAAATACAAGCCAAGCCAGAAACCTTGGCATGACCATAAACGCGTGCATAACTAAAAACCGTAGCATCATAAGAAACATGCGCATGGTCATAAATATGAGCATCAGAAAGAACGCGGGCACGACCATTCACATGGGCATACCCATAAATATTGCCATAAACATGAGCATTGCCAGAGACAAAAGCATGGTCATAAACTTTAGCATATTGAGAGATAAAAGCTGTTCCATAGACCTCAGCATTGCCATAAACTTGACCACAGACTTGAGAAAAATGGCGTATTTTTGCATTTTCATACACTCTTGCATGACCGTAGACACAAGCCTCATCATACACCCAGCAATTGCCATCATGGGATAGATTGGCTTCCTTTTCAATAAAGCCGCCTAAAGACCCCGCCTTTATATCATCAAAATCTTTTAAAGCCCGAATGCGATAAAGGTTTATAATATTTCGAGTAAGAGCATGTTTGATTTTTTTGATTTCACTGGTTAATTCGTATTTTTTGCACATAGAGATACCCTCACAATTTAATGTGATAAACATTTGATAAAATTTGGAATGGGAAAATTTGAAAGAAGGGCGCCCCCGCCGCGCCCGCGCGTCTTTACGCAGCGTTATTTTCAATAATCTTTACAACGGTATCGTTTTCATAAATTTCACAATCTTCAGGAATTCCATATGCAT
>NZ_JBHIOG010000002.1:0-3266 GCF_042195435.1 Bartonella sp. CL162QHHD | reverse complement strand
GTTTCTAAATTTTCAAAATCAATTTCTCTTTTTGATAAAATAATATTTTTATTTTTTTTGTTATTGTTATTGTTAATGTTATTGTGCATTTCCAAGCATTGCTCGTGCATTGCGTATGCATTGCTTGTGCATTGCTCATGCATTGCACGTGCATCATCATTACTTTTATCTTTGTTTTTATCCCATCTAGCTTTTGCTGCTTTTGAAGCCTTTTCCGAAGCTTTATCTAAATTCTCATTAGAGTTATTGAGTTCTTCCTCAACATCTAAATTCCACAAGCGACCATCTGCTAAACGAATGAAATATCCTTCTTCAAGCAAAACATTCAGTGCCGCTTCAAACTTCTTCACTGAATAACCAGTGTAATTAGATAAAACTTTAATATTATAAAAAAGAGGTTCACCAGTATGCAACATACGTAACCGTAATCGCATATAGATATTGCCCTCTACAGCAGGCAAATAATCAACAACTATTGCCCACTTGTCTGCAAAAAGCCTCGTCCATGGCAACTTAGTTGACATACTTCACCTCCCTTTCTTTATTATATTGCAAGTGAAATTATCTAGCTCTTCAGTGACGTTATTGAGTTCTTTTTCAACTTCTGAATTCCACAACCCACCATTGTCTAAACGTATGATGAATCCACCTTCAATCAAGGAATTCAAAGCTGCTTCAAACTCTTCTACTGGATAACCAATCCAACGAGCTAATACCCTTAAGTTGTTTAAAATAGGCTCACCAGTACGGAGCATTAGAAGTCGCAACATGACATAGATACATTTCTCGGTCGGCGACAAACAACCAAGAGTAAGAAGCCATCTGTCTGCAAAAAGCCTCGTCCATGGTAATTTAATGGACATACCCCAATTCCCTTTCTTTAACTAAATATAAAATTGCTAAAGCATCTGCTTCGTTATCATCTTTCGGATTGTGCCCTTTTGCACGCACCGCCTTAATCATCTCTTCTTTCGACGCATTCCCCTTGCCTGTCGTCGCTTTCTTAATCGTACTTACTGGTATCCCCTCATACGGTATCTGATGCTGTTCACACCACGCCGTTAACGTTGCTAACAAACCACCGTAAACATGCGCTGCATCTGTACCTTTATGACGCCTCACCTCTTCAAAATACACCACGTCAATTTGACCTGCTGTCTGCTTTATTTCTGATAACCATTGCTTAAAGCGCAAGTAACGCATTCCACCGCCTTCAAAACGGCGCGATTGAAAATTCACGGTACCACTGAACATGTCACCACTTGCACCACGTATCGCCCACCCCGTTTTGGTACCTAGATCAAAACAAAGAATCGTGTTAATCACAGCGCCACTCCATACAAAACGTATTTTATAAGATTACTATTTTCCCATAAGCGGGGGGAGAAAGATGTGAGAAGTATGCCAACAATATATGATTTATTTTCTTCCACCATTAGTATAGCCGTTGGAGGCTTTGTTTTGTATACAAACTACAAAGCACAAAAAGAAAGATGTTTAGGACAAAAATTGCAAAGTTATAGTGTACGTGAAATTTTTGGACACATGAGTCCAAATAATCCTCAAGACCTTGAAACTTACCTAGAGTTAATCATCCACAATCCTACAAATCAAATAATCAAGATAAATCATATCAAAATACCCAAAGAATATCCGTTTGTATTTAATAAAGTATGCCGCCCAGATCCTAACGAAGCTATCACAGACTCTGAAAGAGATAGAAATGGAATAAAGGTCATCCCAAAAACTCCAAAGCACATTGATTTAATAGACCCAAAACTAAAGCCAGAGCATTTGGGTTTTTTTGATCTTTTTAGCATAAAAGCCAAAAGTAAATTAACTCTTTGGTTTAAGATACACCCAAAAGAACCGTCCTTCAGAAAACCTATAATCATTGTAGTTGAACACACCTCATGTAATGATCCAGAAGCAACGCTTGAAACCAAGTTTTGTCTTGGTTTTTTCCGGTGGACAGACCAGCAAAACGAAACGTGGTTTGATAAACTATTTAAAAGAAAGCTCTTCATGAATAATTCTAATAGCTAAAGCCATATTCCGCACTCCCAATAATAACGGAGTCGCTCCCATATTCTACGGTGCCAAGGTAGAGATGCCATGTATTGTTGTGGTGTTAACATAGACAATTTATAAGTCGTATTGGAAATGTAATTAAAGTTTGGAACTAGGTGATCACCACGTAATCTGCCGCCACCAAAAACAGCCCCTAAACCACTAATCCAACAATTACCTTCGTGACTGAGGTTCTCTTCACTCTCTACCCAGCCACCTAAATCACCTTTCTTTACTTTGCCAAAGCTTCTCAATGCTCGTATTCGGTGTAACTTGAAAGGACCGAGATCAACTGTATCGTCTGTAAGTTCGTATTTCTTTTTACTACTATTAACTAAATCACAACCACTAATAAAACCTGTATCAATCCATGCATCACCACACACACGGGCATTTCCACAAATTATTGCTGTACCGTATACATGTGCATTATCAAAAACTTTAGCATCAAAATAAACAATGGCATTGCCATAAACATGAGCGTTATCATAAACGTTGGCATTACCAAAAACCTTGGCTCGACCGTAAACCCTAGCACTACCATAAACCTTTGCATCGTCCCCAACCCAACAGTCTCCCTCATGACTTAAATTGCTTTCATTTTCAATAAAGCCACCTAAGTCACCTGCGTACACATCTCTAAAATTTCTTAAAGCACGTATACGATGAAGCGTAACTCCATTAACTTCGATTGTTTCATCAGTAGATTCATACTTCTTTTTAACTGTCATCTTATCCACTCCTCACTTACCCTTCTTCTTACTCTTCTTATTCTTATGAGTCGGCGCTTTTACTGCTTCATCACGCGGCTTAAGCTTTTGTGTTAGTCTTTGAATTTCCGCATCACGTGATTGCACATCTGCTTTTAGTGCTTCTATCGTTTCACTTTTCCGTTTAAAGTCTTCTCGGTACGCATNCTTTGAATTTCCGCATCACGTGATTGCACATCTGCTTTTAGTGCTTCTATCGTTTCACTTTTCCGTTTAAAGTCTTCTCGGTACGCATCTATCTTTTGTTTTAGTTCATCAATTTCCTCGTCACGTTCTTTAATCTCTTGCTTCAGTTCTTCAATTTCCTCGTCGTCACATTCTTCTATCTTTTGTTTCAGTTCTTCCATTTCCTCGTCGCGTTCTTCAATCTCTTGCTTCAATTCTTTAATTTCCTCGTCGCGTAATTGAACATCTGCTTCGAGTTCT
>NZ_JBHIOG010000001.1:0-19082 GCF_042195435.1 Bartonella sp. CL162QHHD | reverse complement strand
TTGCAAAGCTCTTTAACACTTTGCAATACGTTGAATTTTATCGGGAATGGATTTCTATGTTGTGTAGAGAATTTTATTTCAAAACATTCTATTGGGAAGAAAGGTTATTTATCTCGATAAATTCTACGTGTATAGATATTAATATTTTATATTTCAATTTATGTGTATAAAAAAGTAATAAATTTGTTTGTTGCAAAAGACAGGTGTAACGAATAAAGCAAAATTTAGTGTTTCTGAAAAAATGGGGGACTTTAAAATGTTTTAGTGAAAAAACTATTTTATGCAGATACGTGGGGAAACATCACGCTACTCTTCTTATACCTCAGTACACTCCTTATGACTTAAAATATGATAATCTATAGGTTCGAAGCTGTTATTTGATACGGAGTTATAATAAAGTTCGAATTTTCTTCTGAAAAAGGGTGAAAGTGGTTACTAAAAAATTTATTCAGAATCATCAAAATATTAAATTGTCTTGAGGTTTTTGAAGCAATTAGAGTAGCGCTTTGATGATACTTTTTAGAAAATAGCAAGAAGAAACTTGAAGAAGAAATCTTTTTGATGAAGCAAAGAAGAATTTTGGCCTGATATGCTCTGAATTGTAAGTGCCGTGATGTCGCGTGCTATCGTGCGTGATAGCTTTATTTTAATCAGATCGTTTTGCGTTGCATATGTTCATTTGTCCTATACGTGTTCGGGGGGATGAGCTTTTGAAAAGTGGTTGCTGCTCTTGGAAGTTTTGATGTTTTACCTCTAGGAGGCGTGTTTTCTAAGCATGATCTTATCATTTTTGCATGTTGTCACATGGGGAAGTTATATAATAACCTTAAATCTTAAAAGGAAAATTCTATGAACGTGAAAAGAAAAATATTGAAAAATGGCAGTTCTTTTGTTTCTGCTGTTCTTGCAATGGGGATGTTTGTGCAACAAGTTTCAGCGAAAACACCTGCTGATACGCTTGTGATGGCTTGGAATCTTGATACAATAAGTACATTTGATCCCGCACAAATCAATGATCGTTATGGTAATGAAGTTCTTGTCAATGTTTGTGATAATTTAGTCGTTTCTGCTACAGATGATGCTGCTAAAATGGTTCCTTCGTTAGCGAAGAGTTGGGATGTTTCAAGTGATGATCAGAGTACTGTGATTACTTTTCATTTGCGTGATGGTTTGAAGTTCAACGATGGTCGTCCTGCGAATGCTAATGATCTGATTTGGAGCATGAAGCGGGTTGTTCAATTGAAGATGGCTACTGCGGCGACATTTAATGAATATGGGATTACAGAACAAAACGTTGATGAGGCTTTTCAAGCACCGGATGACAAAACGGTGGTGATGAAATTTGATAAACCTTATCCAGCAGAGCTTATTCTTAGCCATTTTGCCACTAGTCGTACTCTTGCTTTGCTTGATCGTGAGACACTCATGAAACACGAAAAAAATGGTGATATGGGAAACCGGTATTTGGCAAGTCATTCTGCTTGTGTTGGTCCTTATCAGCTAGAGAGTTGGCGTCCTGGAGAAGGGATTTTGTTGCGTGCAAGCTCCAATTATTGGGGGGAGGCGCCTAAATTGAAGAAGATTTTAATTCGCCATGTTGCGGAACCTGGAACACAACGTTTATTGTTGCAAAAACACGATATCGATGTTGCACGTAATCTGATGCCAGAGGATTTGGCAGATCTCCAAGCAACAACGGATATTAAAGTTGAAAGAGTGTTAGAGCCATCCGTGATCATATGGGGGTTCAATGTGACAAATCCAATTTTTGCCAATGAAAAAGTACGTTTAGCGATGCGCTATCTTATTGACTATGAAGGACTCGGTAAGACTCTTCTCAAAGATGTTGGTATTCCACGTGCAAGTTTTATTCCTCTTGGTAATCTTGGGGCTTTGGATGAAAAAGAAGGACAACCCTTTAAACTTGATCTCCCAAAAGCAAAGCAACTTTTAACAGAGGCAGGTTATCCTGATGGTTTTGAGGCCAGTATTTTTGCTGGTGCCTCTCCTTATCCTTTTGCTTTGCCTATTGCTCAGTCCCTCCAAGACAATGCAAAAAAGGTGGGGGTGCGTTTTAAAATTGAACGTTTCGTAGGCACGCAGTTATTTTCAAAACTATCTGCACGTACTTTTGATACGATTTTTTTCGGATGGAATAATGATNATGGGTATTTGGATGAAACTATGAATCAAAAGGTTCAAGATGCGTTGTTTCAAAAAGATCCAAAAAAACGGGCGCAAATGTATGCTGATTTGCAACGTGAATTTATGCAGAAAGGACCTTATGCTTTTATCTATCAGACGTATCACACGATAGCGATGACACCTGATGTTAAAAAATGGGTTTGGAATAGTGCACCACGTATTTTTTATAGTGCAATTGAAAAATAAGAAGGATCAGGTTTATAAAATATAAAAAACATGATCATGATATATTTGATGTATTGCAAAGCTCTTTAACACTTTGCAATACGTTGAATTTTATCGGGAATGGATTTCTATGTTGTGTAGAGAATTTTATTTCAGGAATTCTTATGAAAGATGTGTTTGTGTGAATGTTAAGATTGAATATTTAAACTTCTATTGATACAATTTTCGAATAAAATAATGACTTTAGATATCCCCATAAAACGGCTTCAAGTTTTTTTACAACCCTGATAATCGATTTGAAATTAAAAATATAAACTACTCTAGCCGGTGTTATGGGTATTTTGATGAAGCTATAAATCAAAAGTTTAAAGATGTATTGTTTCAAAAAGATTCACAGAAACGGGCGTAAAGAATTGAAAAATGGTAAGTTTGTTTAGTGAAAAAACAGGTGTAACAAATGTGGCAGAATTCACTGTTTCCGAAATAGCAGGGGCCCTAAAGCGTGTTGTTGAAGAAAAGTTTGGTTATGTACGGGTACGTGGGGAGATATCAGGTTACCGTGGTACTCATGCTTCGGGACATGCTTATTTTGCTTTAAAAGATGATAAGGCACGGTTGGAAGCTGTTATTTGGCGTGGAATGATGGAAAAGCTCAAATTTCCTCCTGAAGAAGGGATGGAAGTGATTGCTGTTGGTAAACTTACGACGTATCCAGGATCATCGAAATATCAAATTGTCATTGAGGCTCTTGAACCAACAGGGATTGGTGCTTTGATGACACTCCTTGAAAATCGTAAGAAAAAGTTTTTAGAAGAAGGCTTGTTTGATGAAGCTAAGAAAAAAACTTTGCCTTATATGCCTCGAATTATAGGCGTTGTAACATCACCAACAGGTGCTGTTATTCGTGATATTATTCATCGTATATCCGATCGTTTTCCGTTGCATATTTTGGTTTGGCCTGTACGTGTTCAGGGGGAAACAAGTGGGAAAGAAGTGGCTGTTGCTGTTGAAGGTTTTAATGCGTTGCCTTTAGGAGGAGTTGTTCCTAAGCCTGATCTTATTATTGTTGCACGGGGAGGGGGAAGTTTAGAAGATTTGTGGGGGTTTAATGACGAAGCTGTTGTTCGTGCTGTTTATGAATCTTCTCTTCCTGTTATTTCTGCTGTTGGGCATGAAACGGACTGGACCTTGATTGATTATGTGGCTGATTGGCGTGCTCCAACTCCCACCGCCGCAGCAGAACGGGCTGTTCCTGTTAAGCTTGATCTTGAGGTGCTGGTGGCATCGCTTGGTGCACGTTTGCGCAAGGGACTAGCGCGTTATTTGGATTTTTATCGACAAAAATTGCGAGCTACTCTACGAGCTCTTCCGACTGCCGATCAACTTTTTGCTCTACCACGGCGTGGTTTGGATGAAACTTCAAGTCGATTGCAGCGTGCTCTTTGTGTGAGCTACGATAAAAAACGTTTTTCTTTTCATGCACTTGGTGTGCGTCTTTCACCGCGTTTGTTAAATAGTGAAAAAGCACAACGCAATACAAAGGAATATACGGCACGTCTTCAGCGTGCTTTTGTGCGTAGTGTGGAAAAACAACGTGCTGGGTTAGAGGTAGTATCTAGGCTTTTAAAAAGCACTTCATATCAGAATATTTTGGAGCGCGGTTTTGTTTTGGCTTTGGGGAAAGAGAATAAGCCCATTAAACGCTTGGCTCAGTTTCCAGAAACGGGGCACATAAATTTACGTTTTTTTGATGGAGATATCAGTGTTGCAACACAAGAGCCTATTTCCGCTAAACGTTCAAAACACAAGCAAATAAAGTCGCCTAGCGATGATCAAGGAATGCTCTTTTAATACGGGGGTTAATGCCATGCTTGCGGAAGGTCTTCTTAAGGGAGTGGATGGAAAAGTTCGTTGCGCATGGGCTGGAACGGATCCACTTTATTGTGCTTATCATGATACCGAATGGGGAAAGCCTATTTTTGAGAATATTCGTTTGTTTGAGAAAATTTGTCTTGAAGGTTTCCAAGCGGGACTTTCTTGGTTTACAATTTTAAAAAAACGCTTTTTTTTTCGCATTGCATTTGATCACTTTGACTTTGAAAAGATTGCTCATTATGATGAGCTAAAGGTGCAAATGTTAATGCAGAATAAAGACATTGTTCGCCATCAAGGAAAAATTCAATCAGTGCTTAATAACGCATTGAGAGCACAAGAAATTATAACAGAGTGGGGAAGTTTGTCCCACTATTTTTGGTCTTTTCAGCCACCACCATCAGAGCGTTATGAAAAAATAGATTTTCAAACACTGTTGGCTAACCCTATGACACCTGCTTCTATTCGTCTTTCTCAAGACTTGAAGAAACGTGGCTGGACATTCGTTGGTCCCACAATTTGTTATGCTTTTATGCAGTCCGTAGGGATTGTTAATGATCATCTTGAAGGATGTTTTTGTCGATAAATTGGCAAACTGTCTTTTGTAAGAGTAATGATCAATAGGATAATAATTGAATTATTTAATAAATGTATAGATTATACAATTTCACTGTATAAGATAATTGAAATATACAAACTATACAATTGTAATGGTTGAGAAGAGTTTTTTTTATTTCTGTTAATGACATGACCGTTATAATTAATGAATATTTTATTCATGCTTATTGACGAATGCAAAGTGGTTTTTAGATGGGGTGCTGTTGTTGCATTGTTTTACTTTGCTTGTATGACTGTCGGTTTATTTATATGTAGGTCGATTGCTCAATGCTTACCTAGGTAATAAAAATAAAATACAGCGATGAAAAATTGAAGTTAAATGACTCAAGCTGCTTGTGTTGGGTTTTATTATCTGATAGCTTTCCTCTATTAGTAGAGTGATCTTGCCGCGTGTGCGCTCCAATTTTTTGGAAGATGATTAAGCTCATGCAGGCTTGTATCCACTACATTGCTTCGTTGAATCTCTGTATGTTTCCGCTGGAAACGAGAGTTCTGTTGCTGTATGTTTTTTTATGCTCTATTTTTATAGTGGCAAAGCAATGATGCACACTAAAGTTTAGAAGGGTTTATATTCGTTATGTCTTTAGGGGGGAAGCGTCTAATGAATTTTGTTTTTATCAATGGGGGAATGCATTTTAGTGTGTATTCTTTTATTGTAAGCTTTATTTCTCAAAAGATAAAGCGTGGAAGGAATGATTCTTCTCATTTTTCCTTTATCTTTGTTAACGCGTTTGGTTTTGTTGGTAAAAACGTAAAACTTTTGACACTTATTTTTCAAAAGATTAAGCAGCTTTTTGTGGGGGATAGCGTTTTAGAAAAGATATTTTCTTATGTCTTTCTGCTATTCCAGTGTCGTTTTTGTCATGTAGTAAAGATGCGCCGCATCTTGAAACTGAGTGTTTGAGGGGGATAACTATTTTTAAAGTTTGCATATTTTATTTTAAATATCGCCTAAAGGAATAGAATAATGAATTCATAAATTTTTGCGTAATGATTTTTAAAAGCTCACTATTTTTTGGGGCGATAAGGCTTATTGATGATTAATAGGGAACTGATATAGTGCATTATCATATGCAAAGAAAGGTTATGAAAAGAATGTAATACTGGTTAGCAAAACATATATTGCATGTTCGCTATGGTTTATTGAGACGTAAGTCAATGAATTTATCAAGTAGATGACTCTGTGTAGGTGATTAAAAATATAAGCGATTAGAACGTATTTATTCAATATTATAATTATAAATTTGCTATATTATTTCAGCGTCATTAATTGATAAAAAATAAATAAAGGGAAAAGTTTATGAACTTGAAGAAAACAATATTAAAAAGTAGCAGCTCTCTTGTTGCTACTCTTATGGCTTTGGGGGTAGTTGTACAACAGGTTTCAGCAAAAACACCGGCTAATACCCTTGTGATGGCTTGGAATCTTGATGCAATCAGTACGTTTGATCCCGCCCAAAGCAATGATGTTTATGCAAGTGAAATTATTTACAATGTTTGTGATAACTTGGTGAGTACTGCGACAGATGATCCTGCTAAAATGGTTCCTGCTTTAGCAACGCATTGGGATGTTTCAGGTGATGATCACAGTACGGTGATTACTTTTCATTTGCGTGATGGTTTGAAGTTTAATGATGGCAGATCAGCCAATGCCAATGATCTTGTTTGGGGTATGAAGCGGATTGTCAAATTGAAGATGGGTAATGCGGCAATTTTTAATGAATATGGAATTACAGAACAAAATGTTGATGATGCTTTGCAAGCTCCCGATAAGAAAACAGTTGTGATGAAATTTGATAAACCTTATCCAGCAGAGCTTATTCTTAATAATATTGTTGCGAGTCGTGCAACAGCTTTACTTGATCGTAAGACGATTATGAAACACGAAAAAGATGGTGATTTGGGAAATCAGTATTTGAAGAGTCATGCTGCTTGTGTTGGTCCTTATCAGTTAAAAAGTTGGCGCCCTGGAGAAGCTCTTTTGTTGCGTGCAAGCTCTCACTATTGGGGACAAGCGCCTAAACTGAAGCAGATTTTAATTCGCCATGTTGCAGAGCCCGGAACACAACGCTTGTTGTTGCAAAAACATGATATTGATGTTGCTCGTAATTTGACACCTGAAGATCTTGCAGATCTGCAAAAAACAACAGATGTTAAAGTTGAAAAAGTGTTAGTGCCAACTATGATGTACTGGGGATTCAATACGACGAATCCTATTTTTGCTAAGGAAAAAGTGCGCTTGGCGATGCGTTATCTTATAGATTATGAAGGTCTTGGCAAGAAGCTTCTTAAAGGGATTGGTATTCCACGGGCCAGTTTTATTCCTCTTGGTAATTTTGGGGCTTTAGATGAAAAAGAGGGGCAACCCTTTAAGCTTGATATTCAAAAAGCAAAACAGCTTTTAGCAGAAGCCGGTTATCCGAACGGATTTGAGGCAAATTTTCTCGTGTCAAACACTCCTTATACTTTGTTACTTGCTCAGTCACTTCAAGATAGTGCAGCACAGGCGGGCGTGCGTCTTAAAATTGAACGTGTAGCAGGTACACAGTTGTTTTCAAAAGTGAATGCACGGGCTTTTGATACGGCTTTTATCGGATGGAATAATGATTCTGCGGATCCTCATACAATGGCTTCACGTCTTATTTTCAATCCAGATAATCGGTTTGAGGCTAGAAATACAGCCTATCCTAGTTGGAAGCATGGGTATTTTGATGCCAAGATGAATCAAAAAGTTGAAGAGGCGCTGTTTCAAAAAGATCCGCAAAAACGGGCACAACTCTATGCTGATTTACAACGTGAACTTATGCAAAAAGGACCTTATGCGTTTATCTTTCAACAATATAGCGTTGTCGCGATGACGCCTGATGTCAAAAAGTGGGTTTGGAATAGTGCACCGCGTATTTTTTATAGTGCAATTGAAAAATAAGAGTGTCTTTTTAATGTTGTCAAAGCTAAAAAGAGCTTAATCATAATTGCATGATGAAAATATTCTCCCATATAAAAGCTCTTCAGTTTTTTAAGGATGAAATTGTGAGGGATGTTTGTGCAGTAGCAGTATGTAATTAAGATCGTTTATAGGGAGCGATGAATATAGAAAGTTATATTGGGGAGGATCTTTGTTTATAGTTATAGATTCTCTGCATACAGAATATAGACTGATGTATAAGAAAATTATTTTATAGATGCTTAGTTTGATGAAATGAAATTGATGTCTAATGCTATGCTATTTAAAAGATGAAAGAGCAAAATCAAAATCACTTTGTGTGAAAAGGTAGAAGAATACAAAAGGAAGAGATAAAATGGGAAAACAAAGAATATTGAAAAATTTTTCTATTTTATTAAGCTCAATCGTTTTTTTTAATGGGGCTGTAACATCGGCATTCAGTGCTTCATCTAAAGATATATTGGTAATGGCGTGGAATGTTGATTCAATTAGTAGTTTTGATCCAGCGCAAACTGTTGAGGTTGTGACGAGTGAGTTATTGACGAATATTTGCAGCGCGTTAGTGCAATATGACGAGCATGATCCTACAAAAATTCGCCCTGCTATGGCAAAATCTTGGGACGTTTTAGATAATGGCAAAAGAATAGTTTTTCATCTTCGTGATGATTTAAAGTTTAATGACGGAAGGACGGCTACAGCGCAAGATCTGGTATGGTCGATGCGACGGATTATTAAATTAGGATTAAGCTATGCTCAATCTTTAATGGATTATGGGTTTACCAAAAACAATGTTGAAACAAATATTCAGGCACTTGATGATAAGACTTTACAATTAAAATTAGATAAACCCTATCCTATTCAGCTCATATTGACTGTTATTGGACAATCTTATGCTTCTGCTTTGCTTGATCGGGAAACAATTGAAGCACAGAGTATTAACGGTGATATGGGGAATAAATATTTAGCAACACATTCAGCTTGTGTTGGACCTTATAAATTGGTGAGCTGGTCTCCAGGAGATAAAGTTGTGTTAGAGGCGACACAGCATTATTGGGGCGATGTGCCTAAAATTAAGCAGATTGTTGTGCAGCATGTAGCGGATTCATCAAGTCAAAGACTTCTTTTGGAAAAAGGTGATGTGGATATAGTGCGTGATCTTTCTTCAGAGGATATTTTAGATCTTGAAAAAAAGGGAGGCTCAGTCAAAATTAGTCGTGTTTTGCGTCCGCAGATTATTTACCTATCGTTAAATAATAAGAATGCAATTTTTGCGAATGAAAAGGTCAGACTGGCACTTCGTTATTTGGTTGATTATGAAGGTCTTGGAAAAACTGTTTTGAAAGGAATTGCTATTCCTCGGGCAACTTATATGTCTTTAGGTGTTCCAGGTGCTTTAGATGAAAAAGAAGGTTTGCCTTTTCAGTTGGATTTGAAAAAAGCAAAACAACTGATTACTGAAGCTGGTTATCCTAATGGGTTTAAAGCTAATCTTTTAGTTGGAAGCCTTAGTTATATGTCGTCTGTTGCACAGTCTATTCAAGCCAATGCACGCAAAATTGGTGTTGAGCTTACAATTGAAAAAATGGCACAAAATCAATTGTTGAGCCGTGTACGTGGTGGAAATTATGATACTGCACTTATGGGGTGGGGGAGTGCCGATCCTGATGGACATCCTGCTTCATTAAATCACGTGTTTAACCCTGATCCAACATTTACAAAAAAGCACAGTATGTATTTAGCTTGGCGCGCTGGGTATTATGATGAAAATATTAATAACATGGTGATGGATGCTTTGTTTGAGCAAGACCCCAATAAGCGCATTGTGCAATATCGTACTTTACAGCATTATGTGTTAGAGCATGGTCCTATGGTTTATTTATTTCAGACATATTATACCGTTGGTATGGGACCTGATGTCAAAAAATGGATTTGGAACAGTTATAGACTTTATTACAATGAAGCAGAAAAATAAAAGAAGCATGTTATAGAGAAGGATTGTAGAACATGCTTCATAAGAGGTTGTTTCGTTATATAAAAAGAGGTATTTGCTTTATGTTTTGTCGCTACAGAGGGGATTTTTATAATGGTTTTGCCACTTTCAGAGACTGAAAGAGCTGTATCAGAAAAGCAGAAAAAATTATTTTTATGGGATTTTTTATGCAAAGGATTGAAACTTCTTATTTCAGTTTTTATCACATTGCTTGGGTTGGTGACGATCACTTTTTTTCTTGGTCATCTTCTTCCTCTAGATCCGGTTCTGTCTATTCTTGGTGATAATATCAGTCAGGAAGCTTATGATGCAATGTATTATAAGCTGGGTCTTGATAAGCCGTTGATTGTCCAATATTGGAAGTATCTTCATAATGTATTTTTGTTTGACTTTGGAGATGCTTTAACTTCTGGGCGACCTGTTCTAGCCGATATTATGCGTGTATTTCCTGCAACATTAGAGCTTGCAACCGTTGCTATTGTTATTGGCACAACTCTTGGAATTCCATTTGGTGTTTTTGCAGCAATGTATCGCGATTCATTTATTGATTATGTTGTCCGTGTTTTTACACTTGTAAGTTATTCTACTCCAACGTTTTGGCTCGGATTAATGGCGTTGTTAATATTTTACGCCAAGCTTGGCTGGGTTGGTGGCCCAGGACGTATTGATTTTCTTTATGAATATTCTTTTGAACCAAAAACAGGATTTTTCCTTTGGGATACGGCAAGCCAAGGACAATGGGAGGCTTTTGGTAATGTTTTTAGTCACGTTATTATGCCTGCTTTGATCTTGGCTTTCGGTGCTATGGCTTATATTAGCCGTATGACTCGTGGGTTTATGATTGAGCAGCTTAATCAGGAATATATCATTACTGCACGTGTAAAGGGATTATCGTGGGCGCGAACCGTTTGGGGGCATGCCTTTCGAAATGCTGCTGTTCAAATTATTACTGTTGTTGCGCTTTCTTATGCTTTTTTATTAGAAGGGGCTGTTTTAACGGAGACAGTTTTTGCTTGGCCTGGTTTTGGACATTATTTGACAAATGCTCTTTTAGCCGGAGATATGAATGCAGTTGTAGGATGTACTTTACTTGTAGGATTTATCTTTGTCGCCATTAATTTATTTTCTGATTTGCTTTATCGCATTTTTGATCCAAGGACACGTTGAATATGACAGTAAGTAATCATCATAAATCGCAATCATCATCTTCTTTGGGTAGTTGGTTAAACGATCCTGTTCCAAACTCCATAATTCAAGCGAACATACAAAGAATTTATCACGCACTGGCTAAGTTTTTTCATAACTTTTCAGCTGTATTCGGTCTGCTTATTATTTGTATTATTATTATATGTGCATTTTTTGCTCCTTGGATTGCTACGCATGATTTTCTTAGCAATGATCTAGGGCATCGGTTGCAGCCACCCTCTATGGCGCATTATTTTGGAACAGATGAATTGGGACGTGACATTTTTAGTCGCCTTGTTTTTGGTTCCCGTATTACTCTTTATGTTGTTTTTCTTACAACAGTTATTGTAGGTCCAATAGGGCTTATTGTAGGAACTGTATCTGGTTATATGGGCGGATGGGTTGATACTGTGCTCATGCGTATTGTCGATATTTTTCTTGCTTTTCCAGGTTTGATTTTAGCTCTTGCATTTTCAGCCGCATTGGGACCAGGGATTGAAAATGCTTCTATTGCAATTTCAATTGCAGCATGGCCGCCAATTGCACGTTTAGCACGTGCTGAGACTTTGACAATACGTTCTTCTGATTATGTTTCTGTAGTTCGTTTGCAAGGGGCCTCTGCTTGGCGAATTATTTTGTTTCATGTTGCGCCCATGTGTATTCCTTCAGTGATTGTACGATTAACTTTGGATATGTCTGGAATTATTTTAACGGCTGCTGGTCTTGGTTTTTTAGGGTTGGGAGCTCAACTTCCAAGTCCTGAATGGGGTGCGATGCTTTCTTCAGGGCGGGAATTTATGATGACAAATTGGTGGTTGGCGGCAATACCAGGCTGTGCAATATTATTTGCAAGTCTTGCTTTCAACCTTTTAGGTGATGGTCTTCGTGATGTATTGGATCCACGCAATGGGTAATAAATTATTAGAAGTAGAAGATTTACGTATTTCTTTTCCTACAACGCGCGGCATTTCAGAAGTTGTGCGTGGCGTTAGTTTTTCTGTTGGAAAAGAAAAAATTGGAATTGTTGGTGAATCCGGATCTGGAAAATCGATGACTGGGCGCGCAATACTAAGGTTAAGTCCAAAAGCAGCCATTGTTAAAGCTAAAAAAATGCGCTTTGAGGATGTTGATTTATTGGCCGCAAGTGAACCTCAGATGCGAAAAATCCGTGGGAAACGTATTTCAATGATTTTACAGGACCCCAAATATTCACTTAATCCATTAATACGGATCGGGGAACAGATTATGGAGGCTTACCGTATTCATTATCGTGTTTCAAAAGCTGAAGCGCGGGAGCGCACCATATCTATGTTAGAATCTGTTCATATTCGTGATCCTGAACATGTGATGCGTCTCTTTCCTCATGAAATATCTGGGGGGATGGGGCAGCGTGTGATGATTGCAATGATGCTCATTCCAAAACCTGATTTAATTATTGCCGATGAACCAACATCTGCGCTTGATATTACGGTCAGACGGCAAGTTTTATCCGTATTAGATGAACTTGTTACAAAGTCTGGAACGGGACTTATTTTCATTAGTCATGATTTAAATATGATTGCTGATTTTTGTGATCGTATTTTAGTGATGTATGCGGGCCGTGTGCTAGAAGAGTTGCCTGCTTCTGATTTGTCTCACGCTTGTCATCCTTATACAAAGGCGTTGCTCGCGAGTTTGCCACGGCTTGATAATCCAGTTGATATTTTGGCTGTACCTGAGCGTGATCCTGATTGGTTGTATAATCCTACGATTGTTAATGGTGTTGAGGAGGTTCCTCATGACAAATTGTGAGAATATTATTGATGTTTCTAATTTATCTGTAACTTTTGGTCATAGGCATAAGGCAGTAACAGTTGTTAAAAATGTTAATTTTCATATTAAGCGTGGTGAAGCTTATGGTTTGATTGGTGAATCCGGATGTGGAAAGTCAACTATTTTGAATACATTGGTGGGGCTTATTCCAGATTATAGTGGAAAGTTTCTTTTTGCTGGACAAGAAGTTGAAAAGAAAAGAAGTAAGGATTTTTTACGCTGTATTCAAATGGTTTTTCAAGATCCTTATGCTTCGCTGCATCCAAGAAAAATGGTCCATACGGTTCTTTCTGAATCGCTCAAAATCCATGGGATGGATAATCAAAGAGAGCGGGTAGAGGATGCTTTAGATTCCGTTGGTTTAGATTCTTCATTTCTTTATCGTTATCCTCATGAGTTGTCTGGAGGGCAGCGTCAGCGTATTGCTCTTGCACGTGCTTTAATTATTGAGCCAGAGGTGTTATTGCTTGATGAGCCAACATCTGCATTGGATGTGTCGGTACAGGCTGAAATTTTAAACTTGTTGAAATCATTGCGCGTGAGAAAAAAGCTTACTTATTTAATGGTATCCCATGATCTTGCTGTTGTTGCACATATTTGTGAACGTGTTGGAATTATGCATAAAGGGATTATTCTTGAAGAGCTTAGCAATGATGAATTGCGTAATCTACGTGCGCAACACGATTATACAAAGGAGTTTTTTGAAGCAAGTATAGAGCCTATTGTCCATAGAGAGCAAAGAGCATGATCCATTTTACAGAAGAGAAAATGCAATTTTATTTGTTTTGAAGTTTCTGGTGATGTTTGGCGGTATTGTTAAGAGGGAAGGGCATAATAGGATTTTTCCAGTATGAATTTGCTGGGCAGTGTTTGAGCTATAATATTTTAAATCCTACTAGAACTCCCATTTTGAAATATACGAGTGACTTATAACATACATCCCTTTGTTTAATATTGTTACATTATTTTTACTTATCATTTTATGTTCAAAAGTTTTATTTTGGCATTTAAAGCATTAAATTTGTGAGAAATAACAAAAGATAGTAATACTGTATTTTCTAGAAAAGCTTCACATTATTTTTCAATATTATTTTGTTTTTGGTTGTTCTCTTTTTACAGTTTTATTCTTTATAAAAAGAATTTTTTGTAAAAAACATTCAATGGTCAATGACAGTCTTCAAATATTTCGCTGTTCTCTATTTAAAAAAGCGCTTAAAAACAGCTTATAATAAGCCAAAAAGGCAGCAATATGCTGCCTTTTTGTTAAATTGAATGGGCTGTTTTTTACAGTCGTTATTTAAAACTGATAGCGTATTCTTCCTGAAAAGCTTGCACCACTTATACCAGTTTTTGAAGCTTTTGTTGATAGCTGACATCACCATGAAGGGAGAGGTTAGCGGACAATTGTGGCCCACCTTCAACGAAACTTCCCGAGGGGGCACGTTTATAATTCTTATCGATATGGAGTGTCTGATCATCACCAAAGGTTTTGATCAAGTTTACTTTTCCATAGAAAGACATAGGACGGCTGTTTTCAGTGGCAATGGTTTTTTTCAAACGTCCACCAACACGGATTATCCATTGAGAAGGATTTTGCATGTCAATGGTCAGATTATCAGCATCTTTAATGGTATCAAACATCAAATGTTGATAGGCAAGCTGTGCCTGCGGTTTGAATGTTACGCCTTGAATACCCGTTGCAAATTGTTTGCCAACATTTGTGGAGATCGCCAACATTTTTGTATTTTTCAATTTTGCGGTTGTATTAATGAGGGCATTGGTGATCTTTCCCTTTAGGAAGCCATAGGATAACAGCGTATCAAGATAGAAACCACTGTCACGCTATTTACTGCCTTAGGCGGTGAGTTGAAATGACCATTTATTCAATATGCTCTTACTTGCTGTCTTGCATATTCTTTGGAGTGAAGGAGAGTTGCCCGTAGGTTCCGAAAAGACCAAAATGTATTGTAGATATTTTTCCTTTCTGCGCGACAAGGTTAACAGCTCCTTGTAGAGCAGCATAGCGAAGATGAGCACTGCTATAACCATATTTACTAGGAGCACTACTTATAAGAAAATAAGCTTCCTGTTTTCCATAGACGTATAAGAAGAAGCCATTCCGTTTGTCTTATTCTTTCCTTAAGACATCTGTTTTTTCAACTAACACACCAGAAGAACTGTGAAAAGAATCCGATAGTTTATATTTATTGGTGTAAACCCTGATGCGTATATCCATATTTTATCTCACAGCCAGAAAAAAAATCCCGTATCATATTTAACTGAAATGTATTCTCGTACTTTTTTCTATTTTCAAAATTAACTAAAATGAACTCGGGAGTAGCGATACATATTAGAGCTAACACTTCTGCCAAATCGAATCTCTCCGATAAAGTAATCGTCACACTATATGGTACGCTATATTTTTTCATACATTCTATGTTACGCACCCACTTTTGTTTATATTTTTTACTGTCTAGATTTCTTATCTCTGAAATAACATCTGTGCCTATTTGTATCCCTAAAAAGAACAGATTACTCTTTAATAGCTTCAAATATGGTTGAATATAGATATGCCCCCCCTGTTGCAATCCGAAAATATTTTTTACAAATGAGACACACACAAGTATATTTATGAAGTAAATCATAATCGAGCTCAAAAGGCTCTCCACCAGAAAGAATAATAAAATCAGATTTTATGTCATTTATTGTATATAAAGATTCAGGCAACGCATCATCTCTCACCATACATTCCATCGAATACGGACAATGATTGCAGCCCGCACTGCAATTTTTATTACAAATTACAATATTATCGCCCATGAAATTTCTTATTCAAGTTTATATAATCCAATACTAATTTTTTCATGAAAATATTTTGGTATAGACAAAGATCAGAAATTTTTTTAGCCACAAACGCTTTTATCATTGGTAAAGCTTCATCCTTTGATATAGACAGCAAATGAGAAATATAGTCTATCCGTTCTTCTAAATTGAGAGATAATCTTGGACTGGTGAAAAATGTTAAGATATCCAATTCCGGACTGGCTTCTTGACATAAATCCCAATCCACTACCATAAAAGAACTATCAGGAGTAACAATGATATTATCAGGATGTAAATCTCCATGTGATAAGATTATATTCTTGCTTAATCGATCTTGAAAGATCTTATTGATTTGATCAATAATCGCCTTTTGATGTAGCAAATCCATTTGGCTCAATACAATACCCCGGATAAACTCCCATTCGACTACTTCATCGCAAAGTGTTATCAAATTTGGTGCAGGATAGAGACTTTGTCGAAAAGAGCCATCCTTTATGTTTTCATTAATGCACGATGCTTCCGGATAAATTTGCCCATAGCAAAACTCTTGATGCTTGCGTTTCAAGAAATGTTGTTTTGACGATTGTGCATTTTCAGGCTGTAACCAAATGATTTCTTGTTTTCTGACAAAAATAATTAAAGCAGACACCCCAAAAATCACAGCCATAATCACTGCCAACCATAAATTAGCTTGCCAGAATGTTGAAAAAACATGACCGTATAAAAAACTGAATGCAAAGGATACAACAGCTGTAATAATGGCTGTAAATGATAAAACAGTCGCGATAGCTTTGGGATCAATCAGTGAATTGATAAGAAGAGACGACAGATAAGATCGATAAGCAGATTTAAAAACACATAGCAGTAAAAATCCTAATATAAGAGCCGCAATAATTTGAAATGACATGAGAAAAAAAGCAATGGTTACCATACAACCAATCATTAAGACGGGGAAAATAGGATTTTGAAACTTTGAAAAATACTTCTGAAACAATATATTGGAACTTGCTGAAAAAAAATTCCCAATGATAAAAATAATCGAAACCAAAATAGCAGGTTGAAATGGCAAAAAATCAGAAAATGCGATAGAAACAGTTCGATTATTAACCAAAATAGCAAAAGCTGAAACTGCACTTAAAAAAATAAGAGTGAAGCGATAAGGATTTTTGACTTCTTTACGGCTGGCGCACATAACTGTGAAAATATTCGGATGAGCGTTGATATGAAAACTATCTAATCCCTTCGTCAGTTTTGAAAACATAAAAATAGCAAAAATTAATGAAAGGACTTGAAAAATCACAGGCAATGCAGGATGCACATAATAAAGTATTCCTCCTAAAAAAATAAGTACCGTTGTCACACTATAGGTAACAGCAGCCACTTCGGACTTAACGGAAAACAGTGTGCGATGCTTTGGTACTACAGAAAAGAGTAAACTATCTTCCGCACCTGAGAAACAAGCGGCTGCTAATGTGATACACAACAAATAAGTGGCGTAAGCAAAATATGCATAATTCATAAAAAGAGCTAAAAAACCGCAAAGAAAGAAAAACAGCCCAGTATAAATAATGCGTTTACTTCCATAAACATCTGATAATAAACCCAAGGGGACTTCTAAGATCAAAGGAAGCAATAAAAAATAACTACCGATTAAAACAATATCCGCTTGTGACAAATGCAATTTTTCCGACAAAAAAAGTGGTAAAACAGCAACCACTAGAGCAGTAGACTTGCTAACACTATAAATCTTAAATTGCTTAACCTTATCCACAAAACACCTTCCCACGACATCCGCTACATGCGCCAGATTCTTTCAAAGATTTTAAAACGCTCTGAGCAGACCAATCTATTGCCTCATAATTTTGTAGATTCCCAAAAGCTTCTGAATAAAAGCAATTTTTTAAATCTCCATTATAGTCCAATACCAAGGATGAAAATGGAAATAAACACATTAACGGCGACGAAATGTACATAGAATTTTCGCCTAAGTAATAATTAATACAATTTACAAAATTTTGTGACGTCCATGAGATTTTCCTTTCTTGGAACTTTTTATCTATATAAATCTGGAGGGGGGATTCTTTCCTTGATAATTTATCTCTCAAATGAAAAAGTGAAGTGTTTGGCGGAAGAGTTTTGTTTCTTAAAGCCTTAGATCGATCCTTTGTATTATTTTTTCTAGAAAAACTAAATGACGACGTATCGAGCGGGCTGAATCCGATATAATCGACATCTTTGCTTATACAAAAATCGATAAAATTAATAATATTTTCTAGAATCTCTTTGGTAACTGTCGCTCTTATTCCTATACTTTGCAGAGGTTGAAGATTCTTAACGGTTTCAATGTTTTTCCACAAGCGATCAAATTTATTCGCCCCCGTATATCATAATATCCTTGGACACTAGTCGAATCCATAGAAATAACAATACTTTATTCAGGAATCTCTCATCTTTAAAAAATATATGAAGAATCAATAACTGAATAGGAATGTAAAGCTATATGGTGGGCGATGAGAGCAAATAAAAAGCAAGTAAAATAAAATAGTTATGTCTAATATGAGGGAATAGGTGAATCTTGATTCTATTGAGTTTTTTTGCCTCTATCCCTCATCTTTTTGAAGCTTTTTTATGGCTTCAAGAGCAAGTTTTTTACGGTCTGCGCTCTTTGTGTAAAGAGATGCCATAGCGTCATCTGTCCAGCCAAAAATTGCTTTGAGTTGTGATACTGTTGCACCAGAGTTAGCTGCGCGTGTTGCTGCTAATTTTCTCAAGCCATGTGCTGATTTTTTGATTTCTGCTACGTTACAAGCCTCACGAAAAAGGTTGCCAAAACTTTCTTTAACTAGTTTTTTACCTTCTTTACCACAAATGAATGTTTCTGCTCCAATAGGACCTGCTTCAAGCGTTTTGGCTAATTCTGGCAAAATTGGGAGAAAGACATCTGTTTGGAATTTACTTTTCTCTGTTTTAAGATGAATGATGTTATTCTTTACATCTTTCCAGCCAATGCGGACCGCATCACCACGACGCAAACCCGTATACAAAAGGACATCAATCCAAACGCGTTCATGGGTACCATGGGACCATCTTTGATAATACTTCTCAACATCTTCTTCTGTCCAAACAACAAATCCATCTTTGTTGTTAAGAGCTGGTCTTCTTACTCCTGTTGTTGGATTATTTTCTAAAAGACCTTGATCAATTGCCCAATTAAAAAGTCCATTAAGGGCTTTCAGAAAGTTTCTAGCCATTGCTGGTGTTTCTTTACGCCGTTCAACACCGGCTATAATATGCTTCTTTTCAATTGCTTGGTATGGAATGTTTCCTATAGTATCACATACCTTCATAAGGATGAGTTCTTTTTGTTTTTTTGTAGCTTTAGTGTAACTATGCCAATTAGAGCTGTTAAAGTATTGTTTAAGCAGCCATGCAAATGAACCTTCAACAAGTTTACCGGTTTTTGATTTA